>JAGCPA010000077.1 GCA_017642445.1 Spirochaetia bacterium | reverse complement strand
TTATCGAGACCTTCTATCTGGTGGAGGAGCACATGAAGAGCCTGGGCGTTGTATATCTTGAGCTCCGCATTGCCCCGCAGAAACACTGCGACGGCGGCCTTACCCAGGAAGGTGTTATCCAGGCCTGTCTTGAGGGAATAAAGAGAAGCAGCCTCCACACAAACCTTATCCTGTGCCTTATGCGGGACAAGGGGAACGAGAAAGAGAATATGGAGACAATCGAGCTTGCCAAGAAATATCTGGTTAAGGATGGGGGAGTTGTGGCTGTTGACCTGGCCGGTGCCGAGGCCCTTTTCCATACCGATGAATTCGCCTCCCCGTTTGCCAAGGCCAAGGAATATGGCATTCCATTCACTATCCACGCTGGCGAGGCAGATGGTGCAAAGAGCGTCAAGGATGCCCTTGATTTCGGTGCAGCTCGCATAGGCCACGGAGTGCGGACAAAAGAGGATCCGGCTGTCCTTGAGTATGTGATCAAGCACAAGATTCCGCTTGAGATGTGCCCAAACTCCAACCGGCAGACCAAGTCGGTGGACGATATGTCCAAGTATCCGCTGAAAGAGTACCTTGCCAAAGGGGTGAAGGTTACAATAAACACCGACGACCCGGCTATCTGCCGCACAAATATCGCAAGGGAATTCGATTATATCGAGAAGAAGTTCGGTATAACCCAGGAAGAGAAGAAGACTATGCTTCTGAATGCTGCCGATGCCGTCTTTACCGACGATGCCACCAAGGCAGAGCTGAAGAAGGCGATAGAATCAGCGTTTTAACAGGGTTGCTGCCCAGGCCTGGGCGGCGATTCCGAATGCTACTCCCACATTCACCGACCGCTTTATGCCGTAGATCGGGATAGAGACTATCCCCAGGCTCTTCTTTGCAATCTCCAATAGCTCTGGGCTTACTCCGGTCTCCTCGGAGCCCAGTATCATTATTCCCTCATCCGGGAAGTTGAACTCATCTATGGAGGTGCCCCCTGTCTCCAGTGCGAACACCGGCTTTCCGGCCAGCTCTTCCTTGGGCATGGTGTGCCATTCCATTATGGCATCGGTCCCCATGGCGCTCCGTTTGGCGCGGCTCTGGGCTGGGGTAGGGGTGTCGGGTGATAAAAGCACCTGGCTGAAACAGAAGGATTCTGCAGTGCGGAAGATAGAGCCCACGTTGAATGGGGACCTGATATCCTCAAGGTAGACCGAGATAGGAAGCACCTTCCGCTCCGCACCCGGGACATCGGTATCAAGGGCCATATCCCAGTCTGCCACCTGGATTCCGGCCTTCTCCATCACTTTATACTTGTAACTGTTGATTGAGCGCAAAAAAAAGCCCTGGGAGGTGTTCTCCAGCCTTATCTCAGGCTCCTCCAGGGCGCTGCGCAGTATCATGGTAAGGTAGGTGGTATCTACCGCTTCGCCCCTGCGCAGGGCGGTCTCAGCATCTTTCAGAATCTTGGCTGCCTTGCGGCAGCGCAGTTGCGGTTCTAGAGATTTAAACTTTTTCTCTGTGAACATCAGACGCCGAGCATGTCTACAATTTTATCGGCTACATTGTTGATAACAGTCTGGTTGATGTAGTCTGGATCCTTAAGTTTCTGGATTGCAGCTTCCACCTTGTCCATCCTGATATCTGGGACAGCGCGCAATTCCTCGGAAATTGCATACACTTCTCCCATAGCTTTTGCTTCCGATGACAATGTGATGGTATCCTGTTCAGGTAGTTTTACTGTCTGTGCCGATTTCTCAATCCCGGAGCAACCTTTTACTGAATTGACTCCGCTGATATTGTTGATAGTCATCGATCTAATTTCTCCTTACAATTTTTATCGGCATGTGCAGCAAAAAAAATTACTGTTTTTTTCCATAAATGCAAACTGCAAATTCACCTAATATTTTATCCCTATTCTGCAGATTGTCAAGAATTTCCTGGGCAGTGCCGGATAGGATCTCCTCGTGCAGTTTGGTTAGCTCCCGGCCCAGCACCACAGGGCGCTCCGGGTCAATCGAGGCCACATCTGCCATAGCTTTCTCGATGCGGTAGGGGGATTCATAGAAGATAAAGCTCTCCTCCCGTTCCATAAGCTCCCGCAATCTGCTCAGGCGGCGTCCTCCCTTGGGGGAGAGAAATCCCTCGAAGGTGATTCCCCGTCCCTGGGCTCCGCTTACGCTCATAAGTGTGGTGAGAGCTGATGCCCCGGGTATCGGGGTTATGGTGTAGCCCGCCTCCCGCACAGCCCGTACTAATGAGCTTCCCGGGTCGCTTACCCCAGGTGTCCCTGCGTCGCTTACGTATGCCACGCTCTTTCCCTGGTCCAGAAGGTGCATTATCTTGGCTATTCCAGGCTTCTCATCGGCTGCATAGTAGCTTAGGAGGGGCTTTCTGATCTCCAGCTTGTTCAGGAGGTGCAACGTGTGGCGGGTATCCTCGCAGGCGATGGCATCCACGCTCTTCAGGGTCTCTATGGCCCTGAGCGTAATGTCATCCAGGTTCCCGATAGGGGTGGCTACGATGAAAAGCTGGCTCATTTTACCCCGTAGTATGATGGCATCCTGCGCTTGTGTTCGCTGTTCTTATGATACCTGTCTATGATTGCGATATCCTTCGGGTCGCCCTGGCCGGTGAGAATATACTTGTCGATGGCGGCGTAGGTGACACCCATCTCCTTCTCGTCGGTCTGTCCCTCGTAGAGCCCTGCGGAAGGGGCCTTCTTTATGATGTTGGCAGGGGCTCCCAGGTACTCCAGGAACTCGTATACTTCTCCTACAGTCAGGTCGATTATTGGGTTGAAGTCGCAGCCTCCATCGCCATACTTGGTGAAGTAGCCCATGTAGGCCTCGGCCCGGTTTCCGGTTCCTGCCACCAGTTTGCCCTCGGCTGCTCCGATTGCATACAGTGTGGTCATACGGAGCCGTGGTGCTATGTTGGAGATTGCGCTCCGGTTGAGCTCTGCCTTTCCTTCTATCGCCTTTAAAAGATCAAGCTTTACAGGGGTAATGTCCACAGTGCGGGTCTCGATATTGAACTGCTTAGCCACATCAAGGCCATCCTTCATGTCCTCCTCGAAGTTCCGCTTTGATTCGCATGGCATGATTATTCCTGTTGTGTTGTCGCAGGCTTTCTTGCACAGGATTCCCACCAGGGCACTGTCCTTGCCGCCGCTGTTGCCGTAGATTATTCCCTTGGCACCGCTTTCCTTGAGCAGCTTCTGGATGAAAGCCACCCTCTTTTCCAGCTCAACCTTATAGTCTCTCATAGATATCTCCATTTTTTTCCATTCTAACACTATTTTTGCTTTGACAAAAGTATCATATTAGAGTAAAAAAAAGAAGATATATTTCTTTATGGAGGTTGCGTCATGGAACAGGTTAAACAGGCTGTCAGAATGAACAATGTACACTATGCTATCCGGGGGCCTTTGCTGGACGCGGCGCAGAAGCTTGAGAAAGAGGGTCGCAAGATCTACAAGCTCAACATCGGAAACACCGGTGCCTTCGATTTTGAAATAGACCCGCGGATCAGGGAATATGTTATCCAGAACATCGGAAAAGCCGGCGGATACAGCGATTCAAGCGGTATTGTGGAGGCCAGGACCGCCATCAAGGCATATCACGAGAAAAAGGGAATCAGGAATATAAGCATAGATGACATCTACATCGGAAACGGCGTGAGCGAGCTTATCGCAGTGGTTATGCAGGCACTCCTGAACCCTGGAGATGAGGTCCTTATCCCGTCGCCTGACTATCCGCTCTGGACCGCATCGGTAAACCTGTGCGAGGGAAATGCTGTCCACTATATGTGCGATGAGGAGTCGGACTGGAACCCAGACCTCAAGGATATAGAGAAAAAAATCACAGCTAGGACCAAGGCTATTGTCATCATCAACCCGAACAACCCTACAGGAAGCGTCTATTCCAAGGAGATTATCCAGGGAATCGTAGACATTGCACGGCGCCACGGCCTTATCATATTCTCTGACGAGATCTACGACAGGATTCTCTACGACGGCGACATCCACTATTCTCCGGCCGCCATGGCAGACGATATCCTTATCTTCACATTCAACGGCCTTTCCAAGGTGCACAGAGCCTGCGGAATCAGAGCCGGCTGGATGGTGATCTCGGGCGACAAGAGCCGTTACAGCGGCTACCTGGACGGTATAAAGACCCTTACAAGCATGCGGCTCTGCAGCAATGTCCCGGCCCAGTATGCTATAAAGCCGGCCCTTGAGAAGGACGACTCCATCTTTGCCCTTACAGCAGAGGGCGGACGGCTCAGGGAGCAGCGTGATATAATCCACCAGATGCTGAACGATATTCCGGGCGTCTCCTGCAAGAAGGCACGGGGATCCCTCTATGTCTTCCCTAAGTTTGATGTCGAGAGATTCAATATAAAGAACGACAACAAGTTTGTACTGGACTTCCTGAATGCCAAGAACGTACTCATGGTATCGGGCACCGGCTTCAACTGGCCTGCTCCAGACCACTGCCGTATTGTGCTCCTTCCTCCTAAGGATGACCTTAAGGAGGCTATGGTGCGGCTTAAGGACTTCCTTGCTACATACAGACAGGCATAATCGGAGCATACTTTGGAAATTCTCGAGAAGACAGATACCCTTACCCGTGTCAAAGTTGACGGCCGCGAGATAACCCTGGTGGGCACTGCCCATGTATCACACGAGAGTGTGGAGCAGGTGAAGAGCGTTATTGCCGCCGAGATGCCGGACCGGGTGTGCGTTGAGCTTGATGAGCGGCGCTTCAAGTCCCTGCGGGAGAAAAGCAGGTACGAGGATCTGGACATCTACAAGATCATAAAGACTGGGCAGGGGCTCTTTTTCCTGGCCAACCTGGCTATGTCTGCCTTCCAGAAGAAGATAGGTGCCAACTTGGATATAAAGCCGGGCGAGGATATGCGGCAGGCTGTCGAGACTGCAATAGAGAAGAACATTCCATATACCCTGGCTGACAGGGACATACAGGTTACCCTTAAGAGGGCATGGAAGCTCTCAAGCGCCATGGAGAAGGCCAAGATGGTCAACTCCCTTATAGGGAGCATAGTCACCAAGGAGGAGGTCTCAGAGGAGGAGATAGAGAGCCTTAAGAAGACCAATGCCCTGGATCAGATGATGCAGGAGATGGCCGATTACCTCCCGTCTGCAAAGAGCGCTATTATAGATGAGCGGGACCTGTACCTGGCATCGAAGATATATGAATGCAGGGAAGGGAAGGTTCTGGCTGTCCTTGGTGCAGGCCATGTCCCTGGAATCCTGCGCCATTTTGAGGCTTTCGAAAAGGCGGGCCATCAGGCTGACCTTGCATCTATTTCAAATGTGCCGCCCAAGACCACCGCCGCAAAGATTCTTCCATGGACTATCCCGGCTCTGTTTGCCGCTATTGTCATAGCCGGATTCTTCCGGGCAGGGTGGGACAAGAGCTCCGATATGCTTGTCACCTGGATCCTGGTCAACGGCTGTCTTGCCGCACTGGGTTCGCTTCTGGCCCTGGCTCACCCTCTTACTATATTGATTTCTTTTGTGGGAGCCCCGATAACATCGCTCAACCCGACAATAGGGGTGGGAATGCTGGCAGGCATAGTCGAGGCTGTTCTGCGGAAGCCAAGGGTAAAGGATTTTGAGGATCTTTCTGACGATATAATGAGCTTCAAGGGCTTCTTCCGGAACCGGATAACCCATATCCTGATAGTTCTGCTCCTCTCAAGTATCGGAAGTACAATAGGAACTATTGTGGTGTTCCCATATCTTCTGGCGCTCTTGAAGTGACGCTGCCGAAGACTGCTTTTATTCCCTCTGTTATGAACTTAACTCCCTGATACTTTATACCTAGGACATTCTTTCCTTCTTTTATTCCTGCTGGTGCCACAAAAGTCTTGAAGCCGAACTCGCTTGCACTCTTCTCCCTTCCTGTCAGGTTGTTCACCTTGAGTACCTCGCCTGTGAGAGAGAGCTCGCCCGATGCTATGATGTCAGATGGAATAGGGATTCCTGTCCGGGCAGAGTAGAGGGTGAGGGCTATGGCCAGCTCGGTTCCCACGTCGCGGATACGGATGCCGCCTGCCACATTCACATAGATGTCGTGGTCCGAGAACTTTATCCTGCAGTGTTTTTCCAGGATTGCGGCCACACGGGAGATGACAGATGTGTCTATCTTGTCTGAGAATATGCGTGATATGCCCGATTTTGCAGGGACTGTGAGGGCCTGCACCTCCACCAGGAAGACTCTGGTCCCCTCGAATACCGGTACAATGGAGACTCCCGGGGGAACCTCGCTCCCGGTGCGCACGTTCAGGAACACAGTCTCAGGGTTCTTTATCTGCACAAGGCCTTCGCTCCTCATCTGGAAAAGGCCGAACTCGTCTATGGAGCCGAAGCGATTCTTGGCAGCTCGCACTATCCTAAGGTCTGTGCCGGAGCTCTCGAAGTAGAGTACTGTGTCCACCATGTGCTCCACAGTCTTAGGCCCTGCAATAAGGCCGTCCTTGGTCACATGGGCTATCATCATCACTACTTTGCCGTGGAGCTTGGCCCAGTCGGTGAGCATGCCGCAGCAGTATTTTAGCTGATTTGGGGTGCCAGGGGTGTTGCCGACCTCGCTAGAAGTCATGGTCTGGATAGAGTCCAGCACCACAAAGTCGTATTTCCCTTTCTCAAGCACAGTAAGGACATTATCCAGGTTTGTCTCGCACAGCACCTCAAGTGTTCGGCTCTTTATGCCGAGCCTTTCTGAGCGCTGCTTTATCTGGGCGGCCGACTCCTCGCCGGAGATATAGAGCACCTTGTAGTTTTCTGCAATCAGGGCTGCAGTCTGGAGCATAAGGGTCGATTTTCCTATTCCAGGCTCGCCTCCGATCATTATGGAAGAACCCCGCATTATACCGCCGCCCAGGACACGGTCTATCTCCTCGATGCCAGAATAGATGCGGTCGTTCTCGCCAGTGGTGCACTCTGCCAGTGTCACAGGTGCAATCCTTACCTCGGCTGCTCTCGACAGCTTTACCGGCTTTTTGCTCACCTTGCTCTCGGAGAAGCTGTTCCAGGTGCCGCACTCGGGGCAGCGCCCTGTCCACTTGGGCTCTTTGTGTCCGCAGTTGTCGCAGATATAGACGGTCTTTTCTTCCATATCATAATTATAACATAATTGACATCTCTAATTCTATATTTTAAAATAAAAAAAGAGATAGTTATGGAAAAACTTGATATTAATTCTTTCACAAAAGAGCAGGCAGAAGCCTATATTGCAGAGCTGCAGGATATAGAGCTTGACGCGGAGACTCTTTCGGAAGTTGCTGGTGGAGGAGGATTGACCCTGAAGCCTTCTTGCAGTTCTAAAAAAGCTTTTCATGCTTATAATTAATTGTGAGATACAGAGGAATTCTTTTCGACCTTGACGGCACACTTCTGGACACCCTGGCTGACATCGGATTCTATCTGAACCGCACTCTCTCCCGCTATGGGTATCCTCTCTTTCCTCTGGATAAGGTGCACTCAGTTGTAGGCTGGGGGCTTAGGACAGCGCTGTACAAGATTCTCCCCGCAGAGATAAGGGATGATGATGTCCTCCTTTCCAAGCTGACAAAAGAGCTGATTGCCGACTATAACTCAAACCCTGTGATCAAGACTGCACCATACCCTGGAATTGTTGAGCTGCTTGATGAGCTTAAGAGGCGGGGGATTGTGCTGGGCATTTTCTCCAACAAGTCACATCCGGTGACTCTGCAGGTTGTGGATAAGACTATGGGGCTTTCCCGCTTTGCCGCAGTGCTGGGCTCCGATGCCGGATTTCCGCGGAAGCCTGCGCCTGAGGGAGCCTTGGAGGTGATCCGCCGGATGGGGCTGCCGAAATCCGATATACTATACATAGGCGACACTATAATGGACCACGAGACTGCTGTCGGGGCAGGGCTTGATGATATAACTGTGACATGGGGATTCCGATCCCGCAAGCAGCTTGAGGAGCAGGGGATAACCCGGTTTATTGACACTGTTGATGAAATTTTGCAATATTTTTAAAAGTATACTTTGATAAGTAAGGAGTTTTTGCATGGAAAAGGCTGAAATTATCAAACTTGCGAATGAATATATAGAGAAGGAGGATAACCTTACCTTCAAGGACCAGGTTAAGAAGCTTCTGGCTGAGGAGAACTTTACAGAGCTGGAGGACTGCTTCTACAAGAGCCTCGACTTCGGCACAGGCGGTATCCGTGGCGTCATCGGCGGCGGCTATAACCGCATGAACCCATACATTATCAAGAAAGTGACCCAGGGTTTGGCAACCTATATTATTAAATCAGCCAAATGCCAGCCGCATTCTGTTGTCCTGGCCCATGACTCCCGCCGCTGTTCCCGTCTCTTCGCAGAGACTGCCGCAGCGGTGTTCTGTGGAAACGGCATAAAGACATACCTGTTCACATCGCTGCGGCCTACGCCGGAGCTTTCCTTCGCAGTGCGCAAGCTTGGATGCATCTCCGGGGTGGTGGTTACAGCAAGCCACAACCCGGCCGAGTACAACGGCTACAAAGTATATTGGGATGACGGCGGCCAGGTGGTGCCGCCCCAGGACCACGGCATTATAGCCGAAGTGAACAGCGTTGCTGAAATAACCTCCATGAACCTCGAAGAGGCTGCGAAGAAAGGGCTGTTCCAGCTTATAGACAAGGAGGTGGATGATGCTTATCTGGATATGGTGCGGGGCTGTTCACTCCGGCCAGATTTAATCAGGAAAGAGGGCAAGAGCCTTAAGGTTGTCTACACACCGCTCCATGGCGCAGGCCGGGTGTGGGTGGAGAAAGCTCTTTCCAGCCTTGGCATCGAGGTTGTGACTGTGCCTGAGCAGGCAGAGCCGGACGGCGAGTTCCCTACAGTCAAGTTCCCTAATCCAGAGGAGGGCTCTGCCTTAAGCCTGGCCCTGGAGCTGGGAAAGAAGGAGAATGCCAGCCTGGTTGTGGGGACCGACCCCGATTCCGACCGCCTTGGCACTGCAGTTCCTGAGGGGGACGGCTTTAAGCTTATCACCGGAAACCAGCTGGGCTGCATGTTCATCTACTATGTCCTCTCCACACTCAAGGAGCAGGGAAAGCTTACCCCGGACACAGCAATCATCAAGACAGTTGTTACCACCGAGCTCCAGCGGCGCATAGGCGAGAGCTTTGGAGTGCGTGTCTATGACGTGCTCACAGGCTTCAAGAATATAGCTTCCCTTATGAAGATTTTCGAGACCACAGGCGAGAAGTTTGTCTACGGCGGCGAGGAGAGCTACGGCTACCTCTTCAGCACCCAGGTGCGGGACAAGGATGGTGTCGCCGCTGCAGTGATGGCCTGCGAGATGGCTCTGTACAACGCAAAGCGTGGAATGAACCTGCTGGATTATATGAACGAGATATATGAAAAATACGGTTACTTCCAGGAGTCACCATTCTCCTTCACATTCAAGGGCTCAAGCGGCGGAGCGAAAATAAAAAAGATCATGGAGGATCTTAGAGCAGATAAGCCTAAGAGCATAGGCGGCATTGCAGTAGCATCTTCCACCGATTTCAAGGATGGCGTTGTAAAACAGGGAATCAGACTGGATCCTTCCAATGTGCTCCAGTTTGTCCTTGCCGATGGCAGCTATGTCACAGCCCGTCCATCAGGAACCGAGCCTAAGATCAAGTTCTACATCTCCTGCTGCGAGAAACCGGGAGTGCCATTGGAAGAGGCTAAGAAAACTGTAGCTGCAAAGTGTCAGGCTATCAAGGAAGATCTTGAGAGAATACTGGGTGTCTGATTTCGGCGGCAGTAAGGGTGAGCCTGCCATCCTTGATGGTGAGCTTGCCTGATTTTCCATCCATCTCTTCCCACGAGCTTGAGTGATAGATCACATCACATTTGAATTTTTTCTTATCTCCTGTATTATAGGAGGCAATTCTTTCAAGAGGATTCTTCATCTCTACTAAAAGAGGTTTTCCATCTTCGGTGTGAATCATAAAGCCCGGGAAGAACGGGATATCCTTACATGTCTGGATAGGGATTCCTGCATCGTCCAGGTAGTCCTGGAGAGTCTCTTTGGTCTGTACTGTGCCAGATTCCAGAGCCTTTATCCGCTCCTCAAGAAGCTGGATCAGATGGGTGTAGATAATCTTGTGGTTCTTCTCAAGCTGGATGTAGAGGATCTTGTTCTCCTTTACAATCTGATCGCCGTAGGAAGTGACTGTCTTGATCTTCGGATAGTTCACCCTGTTCAGCAGTGTCAATGCCGAGAAGAGGTCGAAGGACTGATAGCTCAAGCTTGCAGAGATGGCAGAGCGGTGGAATGATGTGCTGAGCCTTTTTCCTTTTTTGACAAGTTTTAAATACTCCTTGTTCAACTCAAGGTCGGACTTGATTCTCTCATCCATGTAGTAGTTCAGAATCTCGTTGTCATAAAGATATGTGAACTTGAAGGTATCGGGATTGACCGGTTCTCCGGTGCTGGAGAGAAGCATCCTGACATCGCCGTATGGGGTATCGGGCATGGTTATGCAGATCAGTTCCTTTGTAGCCTCGGCACGGCAGGAGAAGAGCTCCAGATTTTTATCCTTGAACAGGGCCTCAAGAACAGCTCTGAACTCCGGTGACAGATTCTGTTCGGCAAGCTTTCCGGTGTCGAAGGTGACAAAGAAGAGCTTCGGGGTTCCGTCCAAACCTGGATCCAGCCGGTACATATAGGACCAGATCTCCACCGGATGCATTGTGACAGATGCAGTCTCGCCCCCCATGGCAAACTGCAGTGTGCATTCTCCCTCGCTCATTACAAAGTCGGGGATAGAAAGCTCAAGTGAAGCAGAGTCGGGGAGGTTGATATTGCCGTTGTAGGCAATCTCCTGCTTCGGCCGCCTCAGGGAGGCCCTGTCCAGTGTGGTGTCCAGGAAGCTCTCCTCTGCAAACTGCATAGGCATCTCTTTGAACTGCCATTCTGTATCCTTAAGATTTTTAAAGTAGAAACCGGTTTTTCCATCGGTGGAAAGTCCTCCGACCCGCATCTCCCGGGCATCGTTTCCTCTGCCTGTCTGGAATATGGTGATATGCCGTGTTATCCTGGCCTTTCCAGAGAGCGATATCTCGGGCTGTTTTGCCCAATCCTCGTTGGGCAGTCCCCATTCGTTGAAGTTTGTGATGTATTGGGTGCCGTCGTAGGGCTGCTTTATGTTTTTATAAGTGTAGAGGAAGAACATCGGGTCGCCGCCCATGGTGTCAAAGTCAATCAGCCTGGTGTACATCTCACCTGCATCATTAATCACAAAAACTGTGGAGCCGCTTGCACTTATGTTGCGTGTTATGAATGCTCCACGCTCCGGCAGAAGCATGCTGCGGCTAAGGTCAGCAGGGAGGCCCGAGTCGGTGAATCTGATTGTGTCACCTGCATCGTTAAGCATGTAGTAGGTCTCTATTCCCATGGAGCCGTAGTGGTGCTGGTTCCCGAAGATATCCTCATACCAGAGCACCTCGGATCTGCGTGTGCCTGCAGTCCATGCCCTTGAGCTGCCTGTGGTGCGGTTCAGTGCCAGTTGGCCCTTGGTCGGGAATCCCATCACATGGTACCAGGTTATATGCCGCCGCACTGTGGTCCGCTCAAAGTAGTATTCGTAAACTTTTCCGTCCTCATCCATGGCCAGGATGCTGTCAACATCGCCTGCCAATGCCACGACACGTTTCGGGGTCTTGAACCTTGCTATCTTGCTGTAGGGGAGGCCTGTCTCCAGAAGCTCCCAGTCGGCTGGCCCTTTGGCCTCGGTGCGCCCTTTGTAGAAGATTTTCCCGTCAACCAGGCAGAACTGATAATCTTTGTTGAAGGTCTGGGTCACAGTCTTTAGATAAACAGTGTCTGGAAACTGGCCGTTCACATTGTTGATCTCCTCTGTGACATCGATGTGGATATCCTCGGCCTGGGCCATTGCCAGTGCACGCTCCTCGTAGTCGTCCACCCGGGAGAGTGCCACACAGGAGGCAAGGAGAGATATTGCTGTTAAAAGGAAGAGCACACGGCCCATTCTTTGCATGGTTTTAATATAGTCAAAATAAAAAAATAAGTCTATGATAGGGATATGCCGTATGTCGCAATTGATTTCGAGACAGCCAACTGCTCCAAAGCCAGCCCCTGTGCACTGGGTATGATACGCTTTGACGGGAACGAGATCCTTGAGGAGTACTACACCCTTATCGCTCCCCCCGAGATGCGCTTTGACCCTTTCAATATTGCGATTCATGGCATCCATCCCGAGGATGTGGCCGATTCTCCCACCTTTGCAGATATCTGGCCCGAGGTTCTTGCTTTCATAGGGGATGACATAGTCATGGCCCACAACGCAGGCTTTGACCTGGGGGTGCTGAAGGGAACCCTGTACAAATACAATATAGAGCTGCCAAAACTGCGTTACTACTGCACCTGGAAGCTTTCAAAACGGCTTTATCCCGAGCTGCCTCACCGCTCCCTGGATGCTCTGGCCGAACGGATTCACTTCCCATTCAAGCACCACAATGCCCTTGAGGATGCCAAGGCCTGTGCCGCAATCTTCCACCGGATGGAGGAGGAACTCTATCCTGCCACCATCGACACAGTGATGAAGCCTGCCCTGTTCCCCGCACCTCTGTATCCGGTCATCTGAAGCTTCCTATCTTGCGCTACTGCCCAAGCTGTTATATTATAAATATATTAGGAGGCTGCACAGGTGGTAAACTATTTTCAGCAGATGTTCAAATCTCTGAACGCAAACCGGGCTCCCGGAGAGATGGCCCACGCCTTTGCGCTGGGAATGCTTCTGGCGTTTGTCCCCAAGGGAAATCTGCTCTGGATATTCCTTTTCATATTCACTTTTTTTCTGAGGCTCAACCGGGGCACCCTGTTCCTCAGCATCATTCTGGGCTCTATCTTCATCCCACTGGTGGATCCACTCTTTGACACCACCGGCTATGCAATCCTGACCCATCCTGCGCTGACACCTACCTTTGCAAGACTTCTGGACACCCCATTCGTGGCATTCACCCGCTTCAACAACACTATTGTCATGGGCGGTCTTGCCTGGGGAATTATCCTCTACATACCGTTCTATATCCTGGCCCGCATATTCATCAGGGTATGGCGGAACACTCTGTATCAGTACTTTGTCAGGAGCAAGGCTTATCAGTTCCTCATGAAAGTGCCTTTCATCAAGCTTATTCTTAAGATTTCGGAGGTGAACCGTGGCTGAATTCAACCGGGACAAGCTTCCTAAAATCTTCAGAAAGAAATACAACCCAAAGAGCCTTAAGCGCAAGCTCCTTTCACGCATCTACATCGATGATGACCGGGAGTATGTAGAAGGGCTTTTCAAGCAGAACGACAGGATACTGCAGATTCCAGATGACCGCACCTTTGAAAAGGATGAGATCAAGCGGCTCAAGGATATGGCATCGCATATAAAGAGCCAGAAGGGAAGGGTGCACATTATCTGGATAACCACCCTTGTCATCCTTATCGCCACCATGGTCACACTGGTGAACATCTACAAGAACCCGCTGGTCAAGAGAGGGCTCCAGTATGCCCTTGAGAACATCTTCTGGGCAAAGGCCGACATCGACTATGTGAACCTCAAGATATTCGATTCCAGTCTGGTTATAAAAGGGGTGGCGGTGGCCAACAAGGACAAGCCTATGGAGAACCTCTTCGAGGTGGGCAACATCTCGGTGGACTTCAATCTGGTGGAGCTCCTTAAGAAGAAATTTGTGATGGACCTGGCACAATGCACAGGTATAACCTACGGCACACCGCGTAAGACATCAGGAGCGCTGCCCGAGTCGGTGCTGAAGGCCAAGAAAGAGAAACAGCGCAAGCGGGACGAGGCTTTCGAGAAAAAGAAAGAGGAGCTTCTGAATGCCCTGGCTGCCAAGGCACAGGATGAGATAACTGATATCATCGGCTTCTACGACCCCGAGGAATTCCTCAAGGAGTCCTTGAATTCACTTCAGACCCCAGCCATGAAGGATGAGATTGTGGACGATATGACAACCATCTACAACGACTGGCAGGAGGAGATAGAGACAACCAAGGACCAGGTCAAGGAGTTCGGCAAAGATGTCAAGAAATACACCAAGATGGATATCAGCAAGATCGATACTCTCCAGGAGCTCAACGACCTTCTGATCCAGATAGACGAGACCAAGAAGAAAGCTATGGCCTTTGAGCAGCGGGCCGAAGATATATCAGACCACTTTATCAGGGACACAAAGACAGTGCAGGGGCTTGCCGACAAGTTCCAGAGCTCTGTGAAGCACGACTCCGACTATATCCAGAACCGCATAAAATCCATAAAAGTACCTGATATCGATGACGGCAAGCGCATTATCTCAAGCTGCTTCGACACTTTCTTCGCAACCCTTCTGGGCAAGTGGTATCCGTACATCAAGGATGGCATAGATATGGCCAAGGATTTCCAGCAGTCAGGCAAGACCCTGCCTAAGCTGCCGGAGAAACAGAAGAAGCAGAAGAAGCTGGTGGTTCGGCTCAAAGGGCGCGATGTCACATACCGTAAGGATCTGCCGTCGTTCCTGATCCGAGAGATACGGCTGGGAGGCAACTCTCCTGACAAGAAGTTCTCCATCGAGGGAACTGTGTTCAACATCTGTAACGATGCAGACCTGCTGGACAAGCCTATAACCGGCGGCATCGACCTGCTGCGTGGCGGCTACACCGAGAAGCTGGACTTCCTGGGCGATTTCCGCACCAACCCGAAAGGCAATATGGTGGATGTCAACTTTACAGGAATGACCTATCCTATGAAGCTCCAGGTGCCTAATGCAAAGAAGCTCAAGGGTATGCCGACTATAGATGGAAAGGCAACCATCAAGGCAAATATCTTCTACGACAAGAATGAGAAGTTCGGCACCACTGCCGCTCTTATACTGGATCCGGCAAGCATCACCGCAACATCATTCAAGCCGGAGTTCATATACGACCTGTATGCCCGTGTCCTGGCCACTATAAACGAGGTTGACTTCGACATCGGCTTTGCCTATTCAAAGCAGGATAAGCTGGACTTTGACCTTGACACCAATGTGGACAGACAGATTGTCCGGGGTCTCAAGAAAGTCATGAGCGAGGAGCTTGCAAAGATCAAGAAGCAGCTTGAGAAAGAGGTCAACTCACGGCTCGAGCAGATCTCCTCCGAATTCTCCAAGCAGGTTGAGAAATATACCGGCATGAAGACTATAGTGTTCACCAATGTAAGCGACCTCAAGAGCTTTGTGGCTGACCTGGACAACCAGCAGAAGAAGCTGCAGAAAGAGATTGAGAAGATGGTGAAGAAAGAGGTGGACAAGCAGATCAACAAGGCCAAGGAAGAGGCTCAGAAGCAGGTTGACAAGGCTCAGGCAGAAGCCCAGAAACAGGTGGAGAAGCAGACTCAGAACATGCAGAAAGAGCTTGACAAGGCGACAAAAGATATGCAGAAGGAGATGAAGAAAAGCCTCAAGAGTCTTTTCTGACAGGAGAACAGAATGAAAGCACTTATAATCGGCGGCGCAGGATACATCGGCTCTCATGTGGCACGCCATTTTCTGGATAACGGACATAAGGTCACTGTATTTGACAACCTCTCTACAGGGCAGATGGTCAACATCTTCCAGGATGAGGATTTTATAAAAGGGGATATCCTTAACCCGGCAGAGCTTGACAGCGCCATGGCCGGCGGCTACGACCTTATCATCCACCTGGCTGCATTCAAGGCGGCGGGGGAGTCGATGGAGAAGCCCGAGAAATACTCGGTCAACAACATAACCGGCACTATAAATATCCTGAACAGCGCAGTCAAGGCAGGCATAGAGAACATCGTGTTCTCCTCCTCCGCCGCTGTATATGGAGAGCCGGCTTACCTCCCTATAGATGAGGAGCATCCCAAGAACCCGGCCAACTACTATGGCTTCACCAAGCTGGCAATAGAGGATTTCCTTGGCTGGTACGACAGGCTTAAAGGGCTTAAGTTTGCCGCACTCCGGTACTTCAACGCTGCCGGCTACGATGCTGCAGGACGCATAAAAGGGCTTGAGAAGAACCCGGCCAACCTGCTTCCTATAATAATGGAGGCGGCTGCTGGAATCAGAAAGAAGCTCTCCATATTTGGAAACGACTATCCGACTCCGGACGGCACCTGCATAAGAGACTACATCCATGTCACCGACCTGGCCACCGGACACCTTATGGCCGCCGAGTACCTGCTTAAGAACAGGCAGAGCCTGACTGTGAACCTGGGTACAGGCAACGGCATAAGTGTGCAGGAGATGTCTGACAAGGCGAAGGCTATAACAGGGGTGGACTTTACAGTGGAATATGCACCGCGGCGGCCCGGAGATCCGGCCAACCTGGTGGCCAGCTCCGACAAGGCCTATAAGCTTCTTGGATGGAAAGCGGAACACAGCAGCGTGGAGGATCTTATCTCCTCTTCCTGGAACATGTATAAATGATATAATTGAATAAATAAAGATATTGTGCTACATTTTCACATAATTAGGAGAGAAAAATGAAAAAGATTTTAATGTTTGCTCTTATTCTTCTTCTTGCAGCAAGCGTATGTTTTGCCGGCGGAAGCAAAGAGAAAAAGGTTATCAACGGAATTGCAGACCTTGAGGGTCTTAAGATTGGTGTTCAGACCGGAACTACAGGCGAGGCTTGGGTTCAGGACAATGTAAAGGGCGTTAAGCTCAACTCATTCAAGAGCGGTATCGATGCAGCTCTTGACCTTAAGAACGGCGCAATCGACTGTGTTGTACTCGATGAGCTCCCAGCACAGGCTATTGTAGACAAGAACCCTGAGCTTGCAATTGTAAGAGATGCAGAGTTCTCCGCTAACAAGGAAGAGTATGTTATCGCAGTAAAGAAAGGCAACAAGGCAGTTCTGGACATTGTTGATGCAACAATCAAAGAGCTCCAGGCCAACGGCGGTTACGAGAAGCTGGTTGCAGCTTTCATGCCAGTGGATGGAAAGATTGTCATTCCAGCAATTGCCAACGATGCAAAGTCCGGCACAATCAAGCTGGGAACAAACGCAGCATTCCCTCCATTCGAGTATGTAGAGGGCAAGAATATCGCAGGTTTCGATATCTCCATGGGTGAGTATATCGCAGCAAAAGCCGGTGTTAAGCTGGAAGTGGTTGATATGGCATTCGACAGCCTTATCCCTGCACTTCAGGCAGGCACCATCGACTTTATCGCAGCTGGTATGTCTATCACCGAAGAGAGAAAGAAGAATGTTGACTTCTCAGTTCCATACTATGCTTCTGAGCAGGTCATCATCATCAGAAAGTAATGTTTCATTCCATATATGACACAATGATAGCGGGGCAACGCTATGTCCTGATTCTCCAGGGCTTAGGCGTTACCCTGATTATTGCTGTCTGTGCTATTATCATAGGAACAATCCTGGGCTGTATCCTGGCCCTGATGAAAATCTCAGACAACAGGATCCTTAAAGGAATAGGAACCCTGTACACCACAGTACTCCGCGGCCTGCCGCTGGCTACACAGCTCATGATCTTCTACTTTGTTGTGTTTGCCCCGCTGCATCTGCCTAAGCTTGTGGTTGCAATTCTGGCGTACGGCCTCAACTCCGGCGCCTACTGCACCGAGATTTTCCGTGCCGGTATCCAGGGGGTGGACATCGGGCAGACCGAGGCAGGCCGCTCGCTGGGACTTTCCAAGCGGCAGACCCTGTTCAAGATTATCCTGCCCCAGGCTGTCAAGGCTGTGCTTCCTACCTATACCAGCGAGTTCATAGTGCTTATCAAGGAGACATCAGTAGCCAGCTTTATCGCAGTAATGGATATGACCAAGGCTGGAGACATGATCCGTAACGCAACCTACAATGCGTGGATCCCGCTTCTCACCTGTGCAATCATCTACCTTATCCTGACACTGGGACTTACCAAGGTATTTGATGTGTTCGAGAAAAGGATGGCCAGAAGTGACAGATGAAGTTTTAATTAAAGTCAGCCATCTCAAGAAATCTTTCAACGGCGGGCGCAATGTCCTTGAGGATATCTGCCTGGATATCCGCCGCGGAGAAAAGATTGTAATAATCGGTCCCTCAGGATGCGGTAAATCGACATTCCTGCGGTGTCTTAACATGCTGGAGACTCCTACCGGAGGAAGCATAACTTTCGAGGGAATCAACCTGACCGATCCAAAGACCGACCTGGACAAGGCACGTCAGAAGATGGGAATGGTGTTCCAGCACTTCAACCTGTTCCCGCACCTTACAATCCTGCAGAATCTTATGCTTGCCCCTGTGACCCTGAATCTTAAGAGCGAGGAGGAGGCAAAAAAAATTGCCATCGATCTTCTTAAGAGAGTCGGTCTGGAGGACAAGGCGGATAAATATCCCTCAACCTGTTCGGGCGGTCAGAAGCAGCGTATAGCTATTGTACGGTCACTGGCAATGAATCCTGATGTAATGCTCTTCGACGAGCCTACATCGGCACTGGATCCCGAGATGGTAGGAGAGGTTCTGAATGTAATGAAGGATCTGGCCAAGGCAGGAATGACCATGGCTGTGGTTACCCACGAGATGGGCTTTGCCCGTGAAGTGGCAGACCGTGTCCTCTTTATAGATGGAGGCGTCATAGCCGAGGAGGGGACCCCGCAGGAGATCTTCGAGCACCCTAAGTGCGAGCGGCTCCAGCAGTTCCTTAAAGCAGTGCTTTAACTGAAAGCTCTGCATAAAAAGAAAAGCCATCCCCGAGAGGATGGCTTTTTTATTCCCATTTTGCGTACTGTCTGAATCAAGCTTTGCCAGCTGAGAACAGAACATTGATATTCTTGTGCATATACAGCTTCTTAAGCTCTTCACGTGCAGGGCTCAGATACTTTCTTGGGTCGAATGCAGCAGGATCATCCACCAGATATTTTCTGATGGCAGCTGTCATAGCCAGTCTTCCGTCGGAGTCGATGTTTACCTTGCATACAGCAGACTTTACAGCCTTCTGGAGCTCAGACTCAGGAATACCTACAGAGTCCTTGAGCTTTCCGCCGTAGGTGTTGATGATCTTCACATATTCCTGTGGAACAGAGGATGAACCGTGGAGAACGATTGGGAATCCAGGGATTCTCTTCTCAATCTCGGCCAGAATGTCGTGGCGGAGTGGAGGAGGAATAAGGATCCCTTCTGCATTCCGGGTGCACTGCTCCGGGCGGAACTTGTTTGCACCGTGGGATGTTCCGATGGAGATAGCCAGGGAATCAACTCCTGTCCGCTTTACAAACTCCTCTACATCCTCAGGTCTTGTATAGTGGGATTTCTCTGCTGCGACATCGTCCTCTACACCGGCCAGAACTCCCAGCTCTCCCTCTACAGTGACATCAAACTGATGTGCGTAGTCTACAACCTGCTTTGTGATTGCGATGTTGTCCTCGAAGGATTTGCTTGAACCGTCGATCATTACAGAGGAGAAACCTTTCTCGATACAGTCCTTGCAGAGCTCGAATGTGTCGCCGTGGTCCAGGTGCAGACAGATCGGAATGTCATATCCCAGCTCGTGTGCATACTCTACAGCACCCTTTGCCATATTCTTGAGAAGGTTTGCATTGGCATATTTTCTTGCGCCGGAGGAAACCTGGATGATTACAGGTGATTTTGTCTCGACACAAGCCTGAATGATTGCCTGCAGCTGCTCAAGGTTGTTGAAGTTGTATGCAGGAACTGCATAAGCTTCCTTTACTGCTTTCTTGAACATCTCTCTGGTGTTCACCAAGCCAAGCTCTTTGTAACTTGTCATAATAGCACGCTCCTATTTTGTTTGTTTCTATTATTATCCCACGCAAAAAGAGCAATGTCAACTCACAGACCATGAAACTAGTTCAGGGTGACATTGTTTTATTAATGTGATATATTTAATATAATGAGAAAACTGTTGTCTTTTCTTATAATAATGCTCCTCATGATATCCTGCGACAGCAACAGGGCGGTAAGCACCAACGGTGTCTCCGATACTGCCACGTCGGCAGAGGGAGAGGGTGTGCACAGGAGTCAGGACCGGGTGAACAGCATAGAACAGAGCATAACTGCATCCCGGATCAAGAAGAAAAGCCACCAGAATGTTGTCACTATAGAGAACTACAGCGAGAAGCGGTTCCTCATGGCAGGAAAGTCAGATCCTGTTGTGCCCGATGACTTTATAATCGGAAAGATTGTGGACTCAGGTCTCAAGCCTGATTCAGCCGAGGCTGCTGTGGTGCAGTTCTTCGATGACTACAGGGCAGGGAAGATATCTAAGAATCCTTCCAACTATTTCCTGGGAGAGAACAGGACTCTGCTGACCATGCTTTTCGAGGAATGGCAGAACTCCAGGTTCTTCCCCACTGCAGTCAGGGTCGGTAACGGGCTTGAGTCCGGGGGCGAGGCCAAGGTCACAGCCCGGTGTTTCATGGGTAATGGCGACTGCATATGCGAGTTTGTCATGGCCAAGGACGGCGGGAAATGGAAGGTCAAGAGCTTCTCTGGAAACCTGGAGGAGATGACAGCCCCGGCCGAGAAGAGAGAAGAGTTTGAGCCGGAGGTTTACTACTTCTTCTAAATGTGATTATATGAAAGATGGTAAGAATATGAAAAGAATTTTGCTTTTTATGATGTTGATAGTGCTTTTGCTCACCTCCTGTCATTCACTTAAGAAAGACTTGGATAATCCGGACCTTACTCCTGAGGAGTTCTTTCAGAAAGCCCAGGAGGCGGTGATAGACTGGAACCGGTACAAGCTGGCCATACAGTTCTACGAGGAGTTCATGCGCCGGTATCCTGACATGAAGAACAAGATCATCGAGGCAGAGTACGAGATCGCATTCATAAAATTCAAGCAGAGGAAACTTGATGATGCCGAGGAGCGGTTCAACCAGATCCTTGATAAATACAATACAGACGAGGCTGTCTACTATCCATCATGGCCTGCCCTTATGTCTCAGAAAGGAATAGAGAACATAGCCGAGGAACGGGAGAAGGGCGGTTTCTTCAAGCGGCTCTTCAACAAGAAGACTGCTAAGGAAAAGGCGGCCGAGGAAGAGTTCAAGGAAAGACGCAGAGAGGCCAAGGCCAAGGCTAAGCTTGAGAAAGAGCAGCGCAAAGCGGCAAAGAAGGCTGCAAAGAAGAAGCGAGAAGCCGAAGAGTAAATGGGCAAAGCTCTGGATCCCTGCCAGGGGTCTCTGTATAAAGGTATTTTAATATTCAGTCTGCCTCTAATATTCACCAATATGCTGCAGGTGCTTTTCAACATCGCCGATGTGGCGGTGGCAGGGCGCTTTGCAGGAGCAGCTGCGCTTGGAGCCGTGGGAAGCACCACAACTCCGATCTTCTTCTACATAGGAATGCTCATAGGAATAGCCAGCGGTGTGAACGCCATAGTCGCCTACTATGTCGGCGCCAAGCGCGACAACCTGAGGAATTCCACTATCTACACCGCATTCTTCGTATGCCTCGCCTCCGGCATTGTCCTGATGACATTGGGCATAATCCTGTGCCGGCCTGTGCTTTCGGCCATGAACACCAAGCCGGAGCTCATGGAGAGCGCCATCCTCTACTTCTGCATCTGCATGATGGGACTGCCGGCACTGGCTCTGTACAACTTCGGCAATGCGGTGCTCAATGCCATCGGCGACACCCGCAGACCCCTTATCTATCTTCTGGTGGCCGGGATCATAAACGTGACGCTTGATATCATATTCATAGTGGCATTCGGAATGGGTGTCTCGGGCGTGGCCCTGGCCACCTCGCTCAGCCAGGGGGTCTCTGCGGTGCTGGTTCTGAATGCTGTGTTCAGGCGCACCCCGCAACTGGATGTGAAGTTCTCGCAGATGTACTTCAACGGCAAGAGTGCCATACATATACTTAAAGTCGGTGTTCCTGCCGGCCTGCAGCACTCTGTCTTTGCTCTTGCCAACAGCTTTGTGCAGATGGGTGTCAACTCTTTCAGCGCAATCACAGTTGCGGGGGTCGCTGCCGAGGACCGGCTCGATATCCTGGTGTACCAGACCATGGCTGCATTCTATATAGCCGGAGCCACATTTGTGGGGCAGAACTACGGTGCCGGGAACAAGAAGCGGATATTCCAATCCTACCTCATAAGCACCGGCATTGCCTTTTTCGCAGGGGCGTTCCTCGGCGGCCTGTTCTACACCAACGGCAGGGCTCTTATAGGCATATTCACCAATGACAGCGCAGTTGTTGATGCCGGCATGAAAAAGCTTTTCATCATGTCGTTCTCATTCTGCATCTCGGCTCTTATGGACGGCTCTGTGGCGGCTGCAAGGGGGCTGGGGAAGACTCTGGTGCCGTCATTCATCATAATCATGGGATCCTGCGTGTTCAGGCTCATCTGGATATTCACTATTTTCGCATTCTTCAAGACTATTGAATCCCTTTACCTGCTCTATATTTTCTCATGGCTCATAACCGGGGCGGCCGCAATTTTTTACTTCCTTAAGATTTACAAATCAGTCCCAGATTGATACAATAAAACCATGCCTGTAACATACGCACGTATCAATATTTCAAATTTTCTTCATAATCTTAAAGAGATAAAAAAAATCACTGGCCGCAAGATCTGTATGGCCGCAAAAGCCGACTGCTATGGCCATGGCGCCAAGGTGCTGGTTAAAGCTGCCGAGAAGAGCGGGTTGGTGGATGCCGCAGGAATCGCCGATGTCAACGAGGGGATAAGGCTCCGTCAGGTGGGGGTAAAGCTGCCGCTTCTCATATACCGGGGCTGCATAACCGAAGGGCTTGATGCTGTGGTTGAATACGATATCCAGCCTTTTGTCTCCTGCATTGAATATGCAAAGGCTGTTGAGAAAGCGGCCGAGAAAGCAGATAAGAAGGTCAAGGTTCACCTTAAGGTGGATTCTGGCATGAGCCGTGCCGGCTGCCGCTGGGAGGATGCCCTTCCATTGGCCCGCTATATAGATGCAAGCCCATATCTGGAGCTGGCCGGGGCCTGCACCCACTTCGCAGTGTCAGACACCTTGGATGATGTGGATGTGACAGATACCAGAAAGCAGATAGATAACTTCAACAGAGCGATAGACAGCATCAAGGGGGCTGGAATAACTATCCCTGTAATCCACTGTGCTGCATCAGGCGCAATTCTTATGTACCCGGAGACCTGGTTCGACATGGTGCGGCCCGGCATCCTGGTATACGGCTATGCTCCAAGCAGGGAGTGCGAGGGAAAGCTGGATCTTAAACCGGTTATGGACCTTGTCTCCCATGTGCTCCAGGTAAAGGATATACGGAAAGGAGAGAAAGTCTCCTACGGCTTTACATGGCAGGCGCCTGAGGATACCACAATCGCAGTTATAGGGGCAGGGTATGCGGACGGCTACAACCGGCTCCTCTCCAACAAGGGCAGGGTGTTCATAAACGGCAGGTGCTACCCGCTGGCAGGAAGAGTCTGCATGGACCAGTTCATGGTGGATCTGGGCAGCAACCCCTATGGGGTGAAGCCTGATGACGAGGTCATTCTGTTCGGAGAAGAGGAAGGTGCTATGGATGCCTTTGAGGCAGCCGATATCTGCGGCACTATCTCCTACGAGCTTCTTTGCAACATAAACCCAAGGGTACCGCGGATTTATGTAGAATAAGGGGGAATCGTGAAGGGCAGAAGCCTTAAGAACATTATTTTCAGGCATGCCATTATCTCTCTTATCCTGCTTGCTTTCTCCATATTCATCATCCTCTATAACGTGGCGATTACCATCATCTATGACCTGAACAACTCAAAGTACGAGAACGAAGTTCAGATGACTGCAAAGTATCTGGATCTGTTCTTTGATGAGAAGGCCGGCTCTTTCCTGAGCATAATAAGATCTGACACACCGCTGGACAGAAAGCCTGCCGATATAGCAAAAGATAGGGCAGTGCTGCGGACAGGCTTCATTAAAATGAGCGATGCTGAATACCCTGTGCCAACGCGCTATTTTCCGGTGAACCCCGATGCTTTTTTCCCGTCAGGCAATTTCCATAACAATAACGACCCATACTTTTTCTCCACCTCTCCTTTGAAAGATTTATATGATTCCATGGTGAATGAGGAAATATCAATCACTTATCCGGTGGATGACGGGGTTTTTATCGTTGTCCTTCTTGACAGGGCATATATAAACGGCCTTCTGGCAACACTGAAGAACGCAGGGGCAGTACTGGAAAAATCGATGCTCTACGATTCTGCCAAGAATTATATAACACTGGAGAACCATTTCTATTCAAGCGAATATGATAGGGTCTACAGATATGCTATGAAGAATAATCTCTATCTTGAACTCCATGTGGATTTCACCAAGATAGAGGATGATATCTTCAAACTCAAAATATCGATTCTGGTTGTATTCATCATCTTCATCATCTGGCTTTTTATCCAGAACATTATGCTGGAGAAGAGGGTGTTCCATCCCATCAACAGGATGAAGGAGCTTATATCATTCATCTCACACGGCCGTTTTGATATAAAGTTGCACGACGACAGCTATCAGGAGATATCGGACTTAAGCGACAAGCTGGATATGATGATAGAGAAGATTGCAGAGCTGACCAAGCAGGTCTACGAGAAGGAAATATTCGCCACACAGGCAAATATTAAGACGCTGCAGGACCAGATAAATCCGCATTTTCTGCTGAACACTCTGAATTCAATGAAGCTTATGGCTGTCAACAGTCAGAATACAGATATCATAAAAACTATCGATATGCTTGGAAACCTTATGCATTATGGCCTTTATGACCAGGATAAAAATGTCTCCATAAAAGAGGAGCTGAACAGCATAAAGAATTATGTGGCAATCAATCAGACACGGTTCAAAAAAAGTATTATACTGACCATAGCGTGTCCTGAGCAGCTTCTGGACCATCAGATGCTTAAGCTGCTGCTGCAGCCGGTGGTGGAAAATTCCATAAAATATGGATTCAGATCCGACAGGGCTCTTGAGATTAAGGTCTCGGTTTCCAGTGTCAGAAGGGAGAATATATTTAAAATTGCTGATAATGGGAACGGTATAGAAGAGGGAAGGCTTAAGTATATTCAGGGTTGTCTTGATGCCGAGGGAATGATTGAGTTCCCCCATAATCTTGGACTTATGAATGTGAACAGCCGTATAAAGATGAAATTTGGATTCAGGTATGGGCTCAGTATCAGTTCGACATTGGGCAAGGGAACAGAAGTGACAATAAGGATACCGGATATATTATGCGATTACTGATGATTGATGATGAACGGACCAGCTTTGAGATAGTCAAGGCCACTGTGGACTGGAAATCCTTTGACATTGTCCCAGAATATGCCGAAAGTGCGGCGGAGGCGATGGAGAAGATTAAACAGGATCTGCCCGATATTATCATGACCGATATAATGATGCCAGGCATGGACGGCTTTGAACTGATTGAGTGGATCAAGGCAAACAGCTACAACTGCGAGATTCTTATCCTGACTGCCTACGGTACCTTTGAGTATGCCCGCAAAGCCCTGGATTTCGGCGTTACCGGCTTTCTTCTCAAACCTATAAACGAGACTGAGCTTAAAGAGCTTCTGAACAAGGCGATTTACAACATCAATCAGAACGCGGGTCAGACAGACCATGCCGATTCATCGGGTTATTCACTTCCGGTCCGGCAGGCCTGTGAGTATATCGAGAAGAATTATCAGGAGAACATCAATCTGGATAAGATTGCAAATTATGTGTCACTGAGCAAGAATTATTTCTGCAATATCTTCAAGAAGGAGACTGGCATCACTATCTGGGATTATCTTATCAGGATAAGGATGGAGGAGGCCAGAAAAATGCTTCTGGAGACTGCTCAGAAAACCTACGAGATATCGGAGAAGGTAGGGTATGATGATCCATCCTACTTCGGCCGGCTTTTCAAGAAGTATACAGGCTTCACACCCATAGAATACAGGGACAGCAACAAATAAAAAAGGCCAGCCCGTTTTTCACGGACTGGCAACAAATCTAGGAGAATAAATGAAATCAGCTTTCTAGAGAATTCTCCACTAATTCATTCATTTCCTTGAACATACGGCACCACGAAGCGTCGGAATAATTGGGTCCGATGTCAAAGGGCGGGGTCTCCACACATACATTGCCGGTAAAGCCCCGTTTGTTCAGCGCCTTGAAGAATTCGCCCCAGGGGAAATTGCCTTTTCCTGGCTGCAGATGCGAGTCCCGATCGCCTGCGTTGTCGGCCAGATGGAATGCAATAAGATGTTCTTCCACAGTGTAATATACGCTCATCACATCCTTGCCGTATGCCATAAGGGCGTGGCCTGTATCAAGGCAGAACCCCAGGTTCGGGTGTGCATTCTCCTCATACAGTTTTTTCAGATGCTCGTTTCTGCTTCCCAGCCTTCCACTGGTATACGGTGTCATGTTCTCAAGGGCAATCTTAAAGTCAAACTGCTCGCCGAATTTAAGGAGTGCCTGTATAGTTTTGCTTGCCTGTCCACAGATCCGGTCAATTCCCTCAAAATCTGCATCATAGCATTGGATTCCGTTAACCTTTCTTCTGGAAGTAGGATGGAGAATACCTATGTGCGCTCCACATGCCACGGCACGCTCAATCCAGTACTTCATTCTTTCCACCACGCGGGTTCTGTCGCACTCATACAGAGCGGCTATATCATCCAGAACAGGCTTATCGAAGGGGAGGTGGAAGGTGTTTATGGAAAGCCCCGCTGCCTTAAAAGCCTCACCGATTCTGGTGAGTTCCTCAAGAGAGCCGTTGAATATTCCTTCTTCTGCTGTGCCTTCAATACCATAGAAGCCGGAGACTTTGCACATAGCAATGATTTCTTCGGCAGTCTTCTTGCACTGCATGACCCCTGTGTCATAGGATGGAACAAAATGTAAATTCTTAAGGTTGTTCTCCACTCAATCCTCCAGAGATTTTGCCACCAGCTCATTCAGCTCCCGGAACATCTTGCACCAGGCTTCCACAGAGTAGTTAGGTCCTATGTCAAAGGGCGGTGTCTCCACACATACATTGCCCTTAAAGCCACGCTTATTGAGTGCCCTGAAGAAATCTCTCCACGGGAAGTTGCCCTTGCCAGGCAGTATGTGTGAATCCCGGTCGCCGGCGTTATCGTTCAGGTGGAATGCGATGATGTGCTCCTCCATGGCATAGTAGGCGTCCATCACATTCTTGCCGAATGCCATCAGTGCATGGCCTGTATCAAGACAGAAGCCCAGGAGCGGGTGCTTGTTCTCCTCATATATTCTGAGCATGTGCTCGTTGGTGCTTCCCAACATGCCGCCTGAATAGGGGACAAAGTTTTCTATTGCCAACCGGAATTTGAACTGCTCGCAGAACTTCAGAAGTTCCTGCAGCGACTTATGTACCTGGCCGAAAATGCGGTCCTCGCCCTCTACTGCGACATCGTAGCAGAGAAGACCGTTGTGGCGGCGGCGGTTGCAGGGGTGCATTACCCCAATGGTGCTGCCCACAGCTACAGCTTTTTCTATCCACCGTTTGGCTTTTTCCACAACCCTGGTGCGGTCGCATTCATAAAGGGTCGAGATGTCATCCAGCACCTTGTCCTCCCAGGGCAGGTGGTAGGTGTCTATGGAAAGGCCCGCCGCCTTGAAGGCCTCTCCTGTTTTAGTAAGCTCTTCGATGGAGGCGTTGAATATGCCATACTCAGCATGCCCCTCGATTCCAAAAAAGCCCGAAGCCTTGCAGATGTCGATAATCTCAGAGGCAGATTTATTGCCAGAAAGAAAACCATCGTAGCACGGAACAAAACGTAGATTCTTAAGATTGTTTTCCATTTCTCACTCCATAGTTGTTCAATATTTTATGTACTGCTTTAAGTGTAACTCTTCTGCACGGTGACATGCAACCTTGTGGTTGCCGAAACAGCGCAAGCATGGCATCTCCTTCTTGCACTTTTCAGTGGCATAATGGCACCGTGGATGGAAATAGCAGCCTGTAGGAAGGTTCATCGGGTTAGGAATCTCTCCTTCCAGGAATATTGGCGCCATCTTCCGCAGCGGATCCGGCTCAGGGATTGCCGACATAAGAGCCTCGGTATAAGGATGCATAGGGTTCTCGAAAAGGGTTCTCTTGTCTGCTTCCTCCACAATCTGTCCAAGGTACATTACAATGATCCGGTCGCTTATGTGTTCCACAATGCTCAGGTCGTGGGCAATAAAAAGGTATGTGATATCCTTGATCGCCTGCATCTCCTTGAACAGGTTGATGATCTCGGCCTGAACCGATACGTCCAGAGCTGATACCGATTCATCACATACAACAAACTCCGGATTGACGGCCAGTGCTCGGGCTATTCCGATTCTTTGGCGCTGGCCGCCGGAGAAGGCGTGGGGGAAACGCCTTAAGTGCTCCAGGTTGAGCTTGCACAGGTCTGCAATCTCCCGTACCCGGTTGTCTATCTCACTTCTGCTCATGGTCTTGTTTGCCACAAGCGTTTCTGCTATTATGTCCCGGACTGTCATACGGGGGTTCAGCGAGGAGTAGGGGTCCTGGAACACCATCTGTATCTTGGTTCTTGTCTTCTTGAGCTGCTTCTTGTTAAGCTTGAGGAAATCGACATTTGTCTCGTCGGCAAAGTTGTAGATGACTTCTCCTGCAGTAGGTTCAATAGCCCGCAGTATAAGGCGTCCAAGAGTAGTCTTGCCTGAGCCGCTCTCGCCCACCAGACCTAATGTCTCGCCCCGTTTTATCTCGAAGGAGACATCATTCACAGCTTTAACAGTGGCGCTCTTTTTTCTCAGAAGACCTTTATAAATAGGGAACTCTTTGCTTAAGTTTTTTACAACAAGAATGTTATCTTCCATACTTATTTCTCCTGTTCAAGACACTTCCAGCAGGATACGCTGTGGGTTTCTGAATACTTCTTGAGTTCTGGTGTCCGCAGGTCGCACAGCCCTTTTATCGCCGATGGACAGCGGGTACAGAACTTACAACCTTTCTGGACATCGAAAGGTCCAGGTATCTGGCCAGGTATGGCCTCAAGCTTTCCATTGGCATTGCTTCCTATCTTTGGAATCGCCTTGAGGAGGTTGATGGTATACGGATGCCGGGGCTCGTAGAAGATCTCCTCCGCAGTTCCGCTTTCCATTATCTTGCCCAGGTACATTACCTGAATCATATCGGCCATCTGTGCGATTACTCCCAGGTTGTGGGTTATGAAGATGATGCTCATGTTGAATTCTGCCTGCATATCCTTCATAAGCTTAAGTATCTGGGCCTGAATTGTCACATCCAGCGATGTTGTCGGCTCATCGGCTATGACTATAGAAGGGTTGGTGGACAGGGCTATTGCAATCATGGCTCTCTGCCTCATTCCGCCTGAAAGCTCAAAGGAGTACTGATCCACACGCTTCTCGGGATTGGATATTCCCACTTTTGCCAGCATCTCTATAGCCCGTTCCCTTGCCTCCTGTTTTGTCATAGGGGTGTGGAGCCTGAGGCATTCAATCATCTGATGTCCTATGGTGTGGAGAGGAGAGAAGGCGCTCATTGGCTCCTGGAAAATCATGCTTATTTCCTTGCCCCGGATATTGCCCAGAATTGGGCTCTTATCGGGAAGCTCATGAATCTTTATAGGATTGGCAGGATCTTTATAGTAATTGATTTCTCCAGTCTTTATCTCTGCAGTTTCAGGCAGAATGCGCATTATAGCCTGGGCTGTGACACTTTTTCCGGAACCGCTTTCACCTACAATACCCACAGTCGAGTTCTTGTCCACATTGAAACTAATTCCGTCAATTGCCTTCAGAACGCCTTCCCTTAGGTTGAAATATATTGATAAATCTTTTACTTCAAGCAGTGTTTTCTCATCCATAATTCACCTCAAGATTTCTCAGAATAAGGGTCGGCCGCATCCCGCAGTCCGTCGCCCACAAAACTGAAGGAGAGTACAGCAAGGATTACAAATATAGCCGGGATAAACATCCATGGGCTGTTCACTATGGAGTTCAGGTTCTGGGCAGACCGCAGCAGTACGCCCCAGCTGGTTACCGGTGGCCGGAGGCCAAGGCCCAGGAAGCTTAAGGAGGTCTCGCTCAGGATCATGTTAGGGAACGAGATGGTAAGGTCTACAATGACATAGCTTATAAATGTAGGAATCATGTGCTTGAATATGATTCGCATATCGCTGGCTCCGCACAGCTTTGCAGCAACTATGAAGTCTGCCTCCCGGATAGATATGATCTGGCTCCTGATACGCCGCGCCAGTGTGGTCCATCCGATAAAGCCCAGGATTATGGTCATCATGAAGTAGACTGTCTTAGGGCCCCATTCCCTTGGCATGGCGGCCGCAACACCCATCCACAGAGGATAGGTAGGAATAGACCTGATAAATTCAGTTAGACGCTGGAAGAAGTTGTCCACCCAGCCTCCGAAATAACCTGATACACCTCCAATGAGAAGTCCTATGATGAATGCTATCATAAGGCCCAATATACCGATGGAGAGGGAGCTCCGTGTGGCAAATATAGTGCGGGAGAAGATATCACGGGCCATGGTGTCGGTTCCCCACAGATGGACAAAGCCGTTATCCACACCATACAGATGGATAGATCCGGGCAGGAAGCCGAAGAGCTTGTATTTCTCTCCTTTTACGAAGAACTTAAGAGGCTGGATATTGGACTCATCCACCACATATTCCATCTTAAGGGTCTCTCTGTTTCTTTCTCTCTTGAAACCATAAACCTGAGGCGCAAGGGAGAAGCCTCCTTCTGCATTCTTGAATACTATTTTTGACGGTGGGCACAGAATTGATTCACCGTTGCGGTCGGTTGCACTGTAGGGGGCAAAGAATTCAGGGAACAGAGCAAATATAATGAATATGCCAAGAATGGTCATTCCTACAATGGAAAGACGATGCTTGCGGAATCTCCACCAGATCAGCTGCCATTGGGATGCGGTATAATACTTAAGTTTTGCATTTTCATCTTGTTTCTTCATATCTTAATCCCCAACCGTATTCTTGGATCCATGATGGCAAGAAGGATATCCGAAAGGAATGTTCCAATGATTGTCATCAAGCTCATGAAGATAAGCAGTGTTCCTGCAAGATACATGTCCTGGCTTAAGAGGGATGTAAGGTAAAGAGGTCCCATGTCAGGAATGGAGAGTACGACTGCAACAATAGGAGATCCTGAGATAACTGCAGAAAGCTCCCATCCCAAGGTGCTTGCTATAGGGTTCATTGCAACCCGAACCGGGTACTTCAGCAGAAGGGCTTTTCCAGATACGCCGCGGGCTTTTGCCGCAGTCACATACAGTTTGCTCTTCTCGTCCAGCAGGGTGGCACGCAATGTTCTTATGATCTTTGCTGTGCCTGCAACTGCCAGAACAACAGCTGCAACCCAGATATGCTTGAGCATGTCCACAAACCGGGCTAGGCTCCAAGGGGCATTCTGGAATTCCGGCGAGAAAAGACCGCCTATAGTAGTATTTGTATATTTAGTGCTGAAATATAACAGCAGCAATGCCAGAAGGAAAGAAGGAATTGAAAGCCCTAAGTATCCTACGAAGGTGAAGGCATAATCCCCTAGGGTATACTGCCTCATGGCAGAATAAATACCTATAGGTATGGCGATTAAATAAGTGAAGAGAATAGTGAGCAGAGCAAGACATGTGGTAAATGTTATACGCTCGCCGATTACCATCATAACTGGTCTGTTATATCTAAATGAGGTTCCGAAATCACCTCTGCTCACTATTCCCCAGATCCACTTAAAATACCGCTCATACACGGACTGATTCAGACCATACCGTTCCCTTATGTTGAATACGTCATCCTGTGTCATTGTCTCTCCGGCAGAGGCTCTTTCTGCTGCCATGTTGTCGGCAAAATCTCCAGGGGGAAGCTCAATTATGATAAACACAACTATAGAAACAAAGAATATTGTCACCAACATAGTTGCTAGTTTCGTCAGAATATATTTTATCATAGTTCTTTCCTAATTACTGATAAATAATGCTGTACTGCCGGTTAAGGCAGTACAGCGGAAATAATTACTCCAGATACCACTGGAATGGCTTTGTTGAATACTCGTAGTAGTATGTGTAACCCTTGATGGTAGGATCAACTGCATTCCTAAGTCTTGAGCCGAATACAACTGGTCCCTTCAGATTATATGCTGTTCCGATAAGATACAGGTTCTTGCTGATGATCTCTGACATCTGGCCAGCCAGTTTGTTGTATTCCTTGCTGTTGAACTCTGTCTTCTGGAACTGCTCATACATCTTGTACAGATCCTTGATATCCTTTGGAGGCTCCATGCCTTCCTTGCCGCCGGACTTGTACCACTTATCCCATTCAACACCGCAGCTGAACTCAAGTCTTCCGCCGGAGAACAGCGGCTTGAAAGGAGCGATATCTGCATTGTAGAAGGATGGTGGCTCTCCGCCGTTGATTCCCCATACGCTGATGTCGTTGTCGTTGTCAGCCATAGTCTTGATATAAAGGTCTGTGTTGACTTCCTTAAGCTCAACCTTTACACCGATAGCATCCCAGTACTCTTTTACAAGCTCTACGAACTCAGAGGAGATACGTGTACAGAAGTTGAAGTAGATAATCAGCGGCTTGCCGTCTGGGCGGAGACGGAAACCGTCCTTGTCTTTCTTAAGGCCGATCTCATCCAGAAGTGCCTTTGCCTTGTCTGGGTTGTAATCTGCCATGTAATTCTTCATCTTGTCTGTCACGAAACCGCAGGTTGATGGGTTTCCGGTGACATACTGTGATGGTTCTGCTATGCCAAGGTATACAATCTCGTTGATCTCTTTTCTGTTAAGAGCCAGAGAGAGTGCCTGCTTGAATTTGATGTTGTTGAACAGATCTCTCAGAACAGGATCCTTGTGGGTCGGGTTCAGGGCAACTGCATATGCAGAAGAAAGACCGTTGTCAATCAGCTTAACCTTGTAATTTCCTTTTGCCTCGGATTCCTTGAGGGTAGGGAATACTGTAATATCAAGACCCTGGTTCTTATGATCCAGCTCGCCGTTTGTAATCTTGAAGAGGAAGATTTCCTTGTCCTCGATGAATACCTCATTGAGCTCGTTGATGTATGGCATCTGATTTCCAGCTGTATCTACAATATGGTAGTAAGGGTTAGCCTTGAACAGTCTGTGCTCGGTTGTCTCCTCAACCAGGACATGGGATTCCAGACATGGAAGATCGATAGGTTTCTTTCCAGACAGAGGATGGATACAGTCTCTCCAGTCATCATAGTAGTATGAGCTGAACATCATTGTCCAGTCCTTATAACCTAAAGAAACAGCCAGTTTGTCTGCATCCGGGTTGTATGTCTTGTGGAATTCCTTGAGAACATGCTTAGGCTGGAATGGCTGGCAGTAGCAGTTTGCGAGCACCAGCAGGAAGCCTGGAGCAGGAACAGCAAATTTGAATTTTACAGTATATTTGTCTGGAGCAGTAATCTGGATAGGTTCTCCTCCATAAACAAAAAGTGACTTCACTTTTGCGTTCATCTCTTTGTTGAGCTGGATATCTTCCCACCAGAACATAACGTCTTCTGATGTGAAAGGTGCACCGTCGGACCATTTGTGTCCTTCTCTCAGGTAGAATGTCAGCTCTGTGTAATCCTTGTTCCATTCATAATCTTTTGCGATATCTGGAACAATAGTCTTAAGATCGGCTGTCATTCTTACAAAGTTTACATGGTGGATTGAAAGAAGCTCTGATGTACTTGACTCAGGACCCTTTGACATGCCCCGGAATGTTCCGCCGTATTTTCCGATCTCATTGTAAGGTGGAACAACAAGGACATCCTTAGGCAGTCTTTCTGCAACTGGTGGAAGCCCTGCGTTGTCAAACATCGGGTTCTGCTTGAACTCAAGCTTCTTTCCGCTCAGTTTCTCATACTCCTCCAGGTCATACTGGCCAGGGTATTTACCCTCTTTGATTCCTTTCATGTCCGCAATGGTAGGTGCATCGCTCTTTGGGCCGGAAGCTGCTGTGCTGCCAGATGCTTTCTCACTTTTACCGCCGGCAAAAAGGCCAAGTGCTACGAACAACATTAAACATGTTAAAAGTAGTTTTTTCATAATTTCTCCTTTTTATCCTCGTTTGGCTAAAGTATAAAACCTGGGGAAAAAGCACTGTTAGGAGAAAATTACTATTTTATTCGGACTATGTTATGAAACTTGATCAGGAGGTTATCAATCAGCCGGCTTTGATAAAAAGAATTATTTCCAGGAAATGAAGCAAAATGAAATTTTACGGAACGCCAATATAAGGAAATAGAGTCAAAGTACAGATGCACAGACCAATGGCTGAAAGCCCCCAACGGAAAGCCGACCAAACTCACCGAGAGACAGTGGGTGCAGGTGCGGACACCTAACTTCATGCGTTGGTTTGGAGACTGGGTAAGAGCATGGCAGAAGCAGAAACTTGAACAGACAAAGGTTAAAATTATATCTAAAGGGGCTTTTAAGAAGGTAGATGGGTTAACGGTACAGAAGTCCGCCGAAAGATTATTCCCAAAACCTAAAACTTATAAAACAACTGTCGGCAATATAATAATTGATTTAAGAAGCGTTAAAGATACACTTGCTCATGGTTACGGGCAAAAGAAATTAGATATTTTGCCATCTTTACAAGATGATTTTGAGAATGCTGTTTATCTATCAAGCGAAAAAGATTTTAGTGGGAAAGAACAAATCAATCATTATTTTGCATATCCTATCGAATATGATGGAAAACGCAATCTGGTCTTTTGCAGGGCGATACAAGATGTCAACAAAAACAGGCTTTATGTTCATGAAGTTTTTGTTGAAGACGAAATAAAAAATAAGAGCAATACCCTTCAAACCGCTGCCCATCTACCCGAAGATAGTAAGCCACACGGAGGCATTGCCCTTTATTTAAAGATACTCGATGATGTTTTATCTGTCAACCCCGATGAGGTGTCAAAAGTAATCGACCCAGACACTGGCGAGCCGATGATAGATATAATAGATTTGAAGGTTAGCCAACTTTGATAAGGATTACTCCAAGCACAATGGCAAGGATTCCGGCAAGTTTGTTCAGGGTGGCCTTCTCCTTTAAGAACAGGAATCCCAGGATTGCCCCGATCACTATGGAGGTCTCGCGGATAGGGGTTATGTAGCTGGCCTTCGCCTCGGCAAACAGGTAGTAGATCATCAGTATTATGGCATAGCCGATGAAGCCGCCGTAGCCGATAATGCAGGAATATTTCCATTCGTGCCTGAAGGTGTCCCTCATATGGCTTAAGGTATAACCCCTCTTCAGCATAAGAAAGCCGATGGCAAAGCTCATGGCGACAATTCCCCGTAAATTGTAGAGGAACAGGGGATTGACATTCTGTACTGCGACCCGGTCCACAAGGTTGTAACCCACCATGGAAAGGCCCGTGAAAAAGGCTATCTTCTGCCTCTTTATGCTCTCCCATATGTCAGAAAGCTTTCTCCCCCTGGTAAGTGCAAACAGAAAAACTCCCAGAAGTACAAGGGAAATGCCCACTATTGCCAGGCGTGATATCTGCTCGCCCAGAAAGATGGAACTCAGTATGGCAATGAACATGACCCCTGTTCCTCTGGTCACAGGGTAGGCCATGGAGATATCAGAGCTTTCATACATAAAGACCAGCAGCAGCGTGTTCAGCCCGGCGAAGAACCCTGACAGCAGTATGACCGGAACGGCATGTATATCCAGACCTTCGATGGAGATCAGTACAAGGGTGACGGGCAGTATTGTCAGATGTGATAATGCTAATCCTGTAACCATGACAGAATAATCTCCAGCTTTCTTCTTGGAGAAGAAGTTCCAGGTCGCATTCAGAATGCCGGATATGAGTGTCAGTACAAAGATGGTCAGATTCATCTATATTGATAGTATACCAGTAGAATATTTTTTGCAAAGGGCATATAATCAAACTATACTAGATTTTTGATGGGGGAACTATGTACGACATAGCAATCATAGGTGCTGGCGTAGTAGGTGCTGCCATTGCCAGGGAGCTTTCCAGATATCAGCTCAAGCTTATCGTGGTTGATAAAGGAAACGACGTATGCGCAGGAACATCCAAAGCCAACTCTTCTATAGTACATGCTGGATACGATCCAGAGCCGGGTACACTTATGGCTAAGCTTAACAGCGAAGGCAACCCGATGTTTGATAAACTCTGCAAGGAGCTCTCTGTTCCGTTCAACCGGTGCGGCTCTTTTGTAGTTGCTTTTACTGATGAGCAGGTGGAGACCCTGAAGGTTCTCCTGGAGAGAGGAAAGAAGAACGGCATTCCAGGCCTTGAGATTGTAGATGTAAAGAAACTCCTCGAGAAGGAGCCTGCGGCAAGCCCAGATGCAAAGGCTGCCCTCTATGCCCCTACAGCCGGAGTTGTAGATCCGATGCTCCTTACCACAGCTCTTATGGAGAACGCTGTGATGAACGGCGCAGACTATAAGCTGAACTATAAGGTTGACTCCATCGAGAAGACAGCCGGCGGCTATATAATCCACAGCGATGCAGGCGATGTTGAGGCAAAGTGCGTCATCAACGCGGCTGGTGTCTACTCCGACATCATCCACAACATGGTCGCAAAGCCGGACTTCAGCATAACACCTAAGATCGGACAGTACTTCCTCCTGGACAAGAGCGAGAACGACAAGATCCAGTCTGTCCTTTTCCCATGTCCTGACAAGAACGGAAAGGGTATCCTGGTTGCCCGCTCTGTGCATGGCAACGTAATCCTTGGACCTACAAGCGATGTGGACCAGGACAGGGACGACACCGGAACAACAGACGAGGCTCTTAACAGAGTGCGTCAGGGCTGCTCCAAGCTGGTTCCAACCATCACCACCAGAAACTGCATAAGAAACTTCGCAGGTATGCGTGCCGAACCTTCCACAGGCGACTTTGTCATCCGCGAGGTTAAGGATGCACCTAAGTTCATCGACGTTGCAGGAATCAAGTCCCCTGGACTTTCCGCAGCCCCAGCGATTGCCCTCTATGTAGTGGACATTGTAAAGAACTGCGGCATTGCACTGAATCCTAAGAAAGAGTTCAACCCGATTGTGAAGCGGACTGTATTCATGGAGCTCTCTCCAGTAGAGCAGGCTGCGCTGGTAAAGAAAGACCCGCGCTACGGCCGTATCATCTGCCGCTGCGAGCGTATTACCGAGGGCGAGATTGTGGATGAGATCCACCGCCCGATTCCAGCTGTCACACTGGATGCCATAAAGCGGCGTTGCCGTCCGGGAATGGGCCGGTGCCAGGGTGGTTTCTGCGGACCTAAGGTGCACGAGATCCTTGCACGGGAGCTTGGATGCGAATGGAAGGATATTGTGCTGGATAAGAAAGGATCATACATCCTTACTGGGAAGACAAAGTAGGAGGGCACCGTGAATTTTGATTTAGTAGTAGTAGGCGGCGGTCCTGCTGGAATGGCAGCTGCCCTTGAGGCATATAACAACGGAATCAAGAGTATCGCTATTGTAGAGCGCGATGTTGAGCCGGGTGGAATCCTGCAGCAGTGCATCCACAACGGATTCGGACTCCATGTGTTCAAAGAGGAGCTCACCGGTCCTGAGTATGCACAGCGCTTTATAAACATGACCAAGGATACAGAGATCAAGTACTTCCTTGATACAATTGTACTGGACATTGCACAGGATAAGACACTGACTGTGATGAACAGCAAGCAGGGAATCTTCGAGCTCAAGGCCAAGGCTATAGTACTGGCAATGGGCTGCCGCGAGAGGACAAGAAGCGGCATCGGAATCGCAGGCGACAGACCGTCGGGCGTATTCACTGCAGGTGCTGCACAGCGGTATATAAACATCGAAGGTCAGATGGTGGGCAAGAAGGTCATCATCCTGGGCTCCGGAGACATCGGAATGATCATGGCACGCCGTATCGTGCTCGAGGGGGGCGAGGTTATCGCCGTAGTTGCAAGAAGCTCCTTCCCGAAAGGCCTTACCAGAAACGTAGTTCAGTGCCTTGACCACTACAATATCCCAATGTGGTACAGCCACAACATCGTAGGAATCTACGGCAAGGAGAGGGTGGAGAAGGTTGTAGTCGCAGAATGCGACAAGAAGACCAAGGCAGTGATCCCTGGCACCGAGAAAGAGTATGCATGCGACACAGTGCTCCTCTCTGTAGGACTTATACCGGAGAACGAGCTGTCACGGCAGGTCGGAATAAAGATCGACCGGAAGACATCGGGCCCTGTTGTCACCGAATCCATGGAGACATCGATGGAAGGTGTGTTTGCCTGCGGAAACGTAGTGCATGTGCACGACCTGGTGGACTTCGTGACCGAAGAGAGCCGCAAGGCAGGAAAGAATGCGGCACTCTACATCAAGGGAGAGATCACAAAGAACTCACAGCCCAACACATTCAAGGTTGCAGGCGGCCTTTCCTATGCAGTTCCACACATGTTCAGACCAGAGAACCTTGGCGACAAGTTCGACATCCTCATGAGAGTTGACCGTGTGTTCGGCAAGTGCTATCTGGTAGTGACCGAAGGCGGCAAGGAGCTGGGCCGGTACAAGAAGCCGTTCCTGACCCCGGGCGAGATGATAAAGCTTACAGTTCCATCCTCTATCTTCAAGGGAATGGCTGGAAAAGAGATTGGAATCACTGTAGAGCCAGAGGAGGAGAAATAAAATGGAATGCTGTTATGAGAAGAAATTAGTATGTGTCTCCTGTCCTATGGGCTGCAGACTTACAGTCACAGTATGCGGGGACAATATCAATGTTTCAGGCAACACCTGCAAGCGTGGTGAAGTTTATGGCAAGAACGAGGTGACAGACCCGCGGCGCATGATCTGCTCCACAGCACGGATCAAAGGCGGTGTGCATCCTGTGGTTCCTGTAAAGACAGACAAGCCTATCCCGGAGAAGCTCAAGTTCAAGTGCATGGATGTGATCAACAGCCTGGATCTTAAGTCTCCTGTAGTGGCTGGCGACGTGGTTGCTGCCAATATTCTGGATACAGATGTCAATATTGTGGTCACACGGAATATGTGATCTTCAGAAAAGCTCGGTGAACTGAGTGAGCTGAGTTATTTCTTTGATGATGGGGGCAGGGAAGTTCTGCCGTGGTTTGAGGTTCTCATCCACCAGGACTCCTTTGCCCCCTATTTTTGTGTATGCGATTATAGTATCGGGAGCATCGTCAGCAAGGAGCACCTCCGACGGCTCAAGTTTCAGGTCCTCAAGCACATAGCGGAACGACCGTGGGTCTGGCTTTCCAATAAAATGGCAGAAGGGGAGGTCGTAGATCTTTCTGAAGAAAGGAGTTATCTCAAGGTAGTCCATGACATTGAGGGCGTGGTTGGCCCAGGAGTTTGTGTATATGGAGCAGGGGACCTTTAGCTTGTCCAGCATGAGTATAAGCTCTGAATTCTTTGGAAAATGCTCCCAGAACTTGGTGGGGTGGATAGCCCTGAAGTAAGCGTAGATATCGGTGAAGCCATACTTGCGCTGCAGCCAGTCGAGGGTGCTGGCATAGACCCCGGCGGGGCGCTCTGCCCTCATCCTGGCCGCCTCCTCGGCGGAGACTCCAAGGTACTCGCCCACGAACTTGTTTATGCGCACCACCATAGCACCCTCGACCCCGGAGGAGCGCGGGTACAGGGTGTGGTCCACATCCATCAGAACATGCTTTATCACTTTGTAAGCCCCATTAAAGTGCGGAAATTCTGTGTCACCTGTACCGCAAGTTCCTCCGGCAAGGTGCCGCGCAAGGCCGCTATGCAGTCGTAGGTGTAGCCTATAAAGCCGCTCCAGTTGGGGTACTTCCGCACCTTCTGCGGGGTCAGGAACGGAGCGTCGGTCTCGGCCAGGATCCGGTCGGTCGGCACCTTGGCTGCAGCCTCCTGAATGCTTTCTGACTTTTTGTATGTCACATTGCCCGAGAATGAGATATAGAACCCCAGGTCCAGGTACTTCCTTGCCCATTCCCAGTCACTTGAGAAGCAGTGTATTATCCCGGCCCGGCTCAGCTTTGCGCTTGCCAGCATGGAGAAGGTGTCGGGGTCTGCCTCCCGTGTGTGTATTACAACAGGCAGGTCGAACTGTTTTGCAATATCCAGCTGGGCAGCGAACAGCTCCTTCTGAGCCTGCACACCGCCGTACTCGAAGTGGTTGTCAAGGCCTATCTCGCCCACAGCCACAAGCTTGCCTTTGCCCCGGTGTTCTGCCACCTGCTTCTCAAGCTCCCCAAGCCGCCTCTTGAGGTCGTCTTCAGGCAGCTCCGACTTGCTCACCGAAAGGCCGTCTGTTATGTACAGCTGGTCAAACTGGCTCACCATTGTAAGCCTCTCTTCGAAGGTGTCGGTGTTGGTCCCGACATCCAGAGCCAACTCAAGGCCATTGTCAACGCAGGTCTGGAACAGGGCTTTCCAGTCCATCTCCTTGGTCTGCCACAGGATAAGGTGTGTATGTGTATCTGCAATGCCCCTGTACAGGTGCACATGCTGGGCAACTTCTTCTGTCATGCTCATGCTGAAAGGGTATTCCTTTTATCCTGTTTTGTAAACGGTTTATTCAAATTATCTCTTGACGGTCGAGGCCTGGAAAAGTAAAATAAATAGACCCGCCGGAGTGGTGAAATTGGTAGACACAGGGGACTTAAAATCCCCCGGCCCTTAAAAGCCTTGCGGATTCGAGTTCCGCCTCCGGCATTTAAAACAGATGCAATAGTTGACATTATCGCTCTTTCTTGATAGATTTTTGTCGTTGCATTTATTGTTTTGGGCTGCTAGCTCAGCTGGTAGAGCAACGCCCTTTTAAGGCGTGGGTCAATGGTTCGAATCCATTGCAGCTCAAGACGCGTCTCCTTCGTCTAGGGGTTAGGACAACGGGTTTTCATCCCGTCAACACAGGTTCGATTCCTGTAGGAGATGCCTTCTTACAACAGCCCGCACTTCCCGGTGCGGGTTTTTTTATTCCCCTGTTCAGAAGAACAGATTGAATATCTGATGACAGTACTTTGACCACAGGTTTGGGCTTTTGTGCATCTTGGCTATATTCTCATCGGTCAGCTGAATCTTGTATGATTTGTTGAAAAGCATCTGGTAGAAGAAGTGGCATACCTCTTTATCCACCTGATCCAGGTCGCTGTAGTGGATCTGCTTGATCGGATCTCCCTTGCGGTGGAACAGGAACACGAATATGGAATTCTGCATATCTTTAAGATAGGCCTCGAGCCGCTCCTCTATGGAAGTTGGATCGTTTGAGTCCACACCGAAGTTGAGCCATGGCTGGGTATCCAGGATAAAGTGTCCTATGGGGTCGTTCTTACGGGCTATACGAATAGTTCCCCGGTTGTAGTTGGTCACCTGATGATGATTCTTGTCAAATACAACAACTGTGCCGTCAGGTCTGACAAATACCTGGTTCTGCTCCTCGCCCCTCATGCAGTGGATATGATATTCCTCGGTGTTGTCAAGGATAAAATATATGATCGACAGTTCCCGGTCCGGAATCTCCTGTGTTGTGTCGAAAGATATGCCGAAAAGATGGGCGAAATAGGTCATCCGGCTTACCCCTTGGGCTTCCAGGCTGGATGCGGAGATAATGATTATAAATAAGAGGGAAAATATTTTCCTCATTTATTGAATTATATCATGGCAAAAGCGAGTTGTAAAGTTTAACAAAAAGAGATACCATTTACTTGGAGTCACGATAATGGAAGGACAGATCACTGGTCTTATGACCACTCTTATATTTCAGATCAGTATCATTATATTCGCAGTCAAGATATTCGGAAGCCTTGCCGAGAGGCTCGGTTTCCCGTCTGTAATAGGCGAGCTTTTATCCGGTGTTGTCATAGGGCCTTTCGCCCTGGGCGCAATCCCGCTTCCAGGCTTTCCGCACGGACTTTTCCCTGTCTATTCCGAATCGCTGGCCGTAACTCCGGAGCTCTATGGCTTTGCCATGGTCGCATCCATCATCCTTCTGTTCAACTCCGGCCTTGAGACCGACCTCGGCCTCTTCCTCCGCTATTCTGTGAGGGGAGGAATAATCGGTATCTCAGGCGTAGTATTCTCCTTCATCTTCGGCGCAGCGACATGCATGGCAGTTCTCCACACCCACTTCTGGGACGAGCGGTGCCTCTTTTTCGGAATCATGTCCACAGCCACATCGGTAGGAATAACAGCCCGCATCATATCGGACAGGAAGAAGATGGATTCCCCCGAGGGTGTCACAACCCTTGCCGCCGCAGTATTCGACGATGTTCTTGGTATCGTGCTCCTGGCCATAGTGATGGGCCTTGTCGCCGCAGTGAACCAGTCTGGAAGCAGCAGTCATCTGAACTCTTCTGCCATACTCAACATAGCATTCCGTGCCTTCGGCATCTGGCTGGGCCTTTCTGCATTGGCACTTATCTGCTCAAAGAGCATTGCGATCCTACTCAAGAAGTTCCGCAGCTCCTACGATTTCTCAATTTTCGCATTCGGCATTGCCCTGCTCCTTGCAGGAATATTCGAGAAACAGGGTCTTGCCATGATCATCGGCGCCTACATAACAGGTCTTGCTCTATCCCGCACCGACATAGCCCCTATAATACTCGACCGGCTTGAGGGTGTCACCGCATTCCTGGTGCCGCTCTTCTTCTGTGTAATGGGTATGATGGTCCATGTTGCAAAGCTTTTCGATGCCCATGTCCTCCTGTTCGGCCTGGTCTACACAGTGGCTTGTATCCTTGGAAAGCTTATAGGATGCGGATGGCCGGCTCTCTATCTTGGATTCAATATCCATGGTGCGCTCCGCATAGGATGCGGTATGGTTCCGCGTGGCGAGGTTGCCCTTATCATAGCAGGTATCGGAATAACTGCAGGAATATTGGATGAGCAGCTTTTCGGCGTTGTCATCATGATGACACTGGTCACCACAATCATAGCTCCTCCGGCCCTCAGCATCATCCTCAAGAGCAAGCAGCGGGGCACAAGGAAAGAGCTCAAGAGCTCTGCCACAAAGACATGCCACTGGGATTTCAAGACCAGGGAGATTGCCGACCTGGTTACATATATGCTTATCACAGACCTCCGCAAGGACGGCTTCTTCGTACTCACCATCGACAGCGATAAAGGTATCTACCATGCCCGGATGAACCGGATGGTCTTCACAATAACACAGCATGGCAAGGGAATCGACATAACCACCAAGGAGCGCCACGAGCAGTTCCTCAAGACCTCTATGTACGAAGTCCTCCTCCGTTTCATGGACACCGAGCAGAGCACCCAGCAGCAGATGGAGGCTGTGGCAGAGGCAAGGAAGGAATCGGCCGAGACCAAGGAGAAGAAGGTGGATGTGGAGGTTCTCCAGGGAAGGATCTCCAAGGATCTTATAATCTGCAACCTCAAGGCAAACAACAAGGATGAGGCAATCCTTGAGCTTGTCGATCTGGTCAGCACATCACCCAACATCACCGACAGACAGGTTCTCCTGGACGACATAATGCAGAGGGAGCAGAAGATGAGCACTGGCATGGAGCATGGAATCGCATTCCCGCATGCCAAGAGCGAAGGGGTGAAGCACCTTACAGTCGCAATAGGAAGGAAGAAAAGCGGAATCGAGTTCGACTCTCTGGACGGTCTGCCCTCTACAATCTTTGTCCTTATCGCATCACCTACCGATGAGGCATCGCCGCATCTTCAGGTCCTTTCGGCAGTATCAGGAGTGCTGAGTCAGGAAGAGAACAGAAAGAAGATCTTAGAGGCCAAGAATGCTGAGGATATAGCCAAGGTCTTCAGCGCAGAAAGCTCCGTATCATCCTGGTTATAAAGTTCATACTCTCCTGGAAGAAATCCTTTTTCTCGACATCTATGCCGGCAAGCTTTGCCACACCTTTTATATCGGTGCGCCCTGTTGCCATGAGCACTTTCCTATAGAGGGCAGGGAACCTCTTCTTGTCCTCAAGATACTTTGCATAAAGCCCTATGGAGAAAAGCTGTCCGAAGGCATAAGGATAGTTGTAGAACCCCAGGTCCGGGCTGTAGTAGTGGCACTTCACTGCCCACATATATGGATGCAGCTGCTTTGGATCAAGTGCATCGCCGTAGGTCGCCTTCTGGGCATCCAGCATCATATTGCACAAGTCGCCGGCAGAGAGCGGTCCCTCTTTCTGCTTCTCGAACACAGCCTTCTCAAAGTAGAAGCGGCACAGTATGTCAACAATGACCTGGGTCACCTCCATCAGGAACATCTCGGTCAGGTACTTCTTCTCGAATCCTTTTGCCTTGCTTATTGTACAATTGTACAGCATAGTCTCGGAGAAGATGGATGCAGTCTCGGCCAGTGTCATAGGATAGGCCCGGGAGAATGCGCACTCCTCACGCAAGAGGTGGAAGTGGTAGGCATGTCCCAGCTCGTGGGCAATAGTCGATACCCCAGAGAATGTGGGGCTGAAGTTGCACATCACACGCGATTCCTTGGCGATAGGGAACGATGTGCAGTAGGCTCCGCCAACCTTGCCGGTGTGCGGCGGCGAGTCTATCCAGCCATTTGCAAAGGCGTTCTTTGCGAAAAGCCCCATGTCATCTGCAAAGCTTCCGAAGGTCTGGATTATGTAATCCCTGGCCTCGTCAAAGCTCCATACTTTCGGCTTGAAACCTTTTTCGGAGATAGGGGCAAAAAGGTCGTAGAAGGCCAGCTGCTTTATACCCAGGAGCTCTGCCTTCTTCTTAAGGTATTTGCGGAACTCCGGAAGCGACTCCTCCATGACAGAGATCATCGCATCCAGAGTCTTGGCCGACATGCGCGACTGGAACAGAGATTTCTCCAGAGCGCTCTTCCAGCTGCGCCTATTCTCCAGTGTCGCCGCAGTCTTCTTAACTCCATTCAGGGAGTAGGCCAGCGGTATCTCCATGCTCTTCCAGGCGGCAAGCTCTGCCTCGTAGGCCTTTTTGCGCACACTGCGGCTCCTGTCAAAGGCCAGGTTGCGGAGCTCTGTAATGCTCTTTCCGTCGCCCGAAAGGGAAGAAGAGACAGCCTCCTGAAGCCTTCCCCACGCATCGCCTCCTGCTGCCTTGAGCTCCTGAGCCAGGGCCTCCTCGGCATCCGACATCTGGTGCTCAGCCTCCAGCAGGGAATCCTTTATGAACTGGGCCCGCTCAGCAAGGATCGGGCTTTTCCTGAGCAGGGCAGGGATATCTTTCTTATGCTTTTTTACCAGGCTGTTGAAGAGGACAAAGCACTCGGCCAGCTTCTGGTGCGCCTCCTCAAGCCGGGATACCTCACGCAAAGCACGGTTGTCGCCGGTATTCACCGAGAAGACAGCATAGGCGTAGGAGAAGAGGTTCTCCATAAGATCCATGGCCCGCCCCAGAAGCTGTACCGCCTCCTCCAGAGCCTCTTTCTTCACTTTGGAAAGGAGAGTCTTGAGCTCTGCGCACAGCGCAAGATAATCCTTTATATCGCCCTCGTAGGAGGGGTCATCAAAATTTTTGTAGATGTTAGTCAGATTCCATTTTGGAAGTGTCTCTGATGTTTTTTTCATAATGATTTTCTCTTTTTCCCGATGAAGAACCGCTTTAAGTTTCCAGGAAGCCTATATGTCCCGCATGAGCAGCCGGCTGGATTATAAACAGCCCGCAGAATGGCATCTGCCATCATCTCCTCTGTGGGGACCTCGACAGTCTGCCCTGCGTTGTCATATGCCCTGCAGTCCACATCTGTCCCTGCAATCTCTCCGCAGCAGCTGCAGCCTGTCTCCTTGATCTTCCCGAAGATATCAATGCCGTTCACACGGACAGTGGGGGATGACAGGAAATGATACTTCTTTGCAAGCTCAGGGGTGGAAATCTCCTGCTTATGGTATTCCAGCTGATATCCCGCAAGATTAAGAGCGGGAGCCAGCGCTTCCACAACCTTGTCCAACACCGCATCTGTGCTTACACAGCGTTCACAGGTCTTGAGGTCAAGGTACAGGTACTCGATTAGAATCTTTTTCATACTTATAAAATAACATAAAAAAAGGCCAGAGTGTATACCCTGGCCTTTTGCGTGCATAAAGCAGCAGATTATTTGAAGTATCTGTCAAGAAGACCCTTCAGTGCCTTTCCGTGGCGGGCCTCATCCCGTGCCATCTCGTGAACTGTGTCATGGATTGCATCCAGGTTGTATTTCTTAGCCAGCAGAGCCAGATCAGTTTTTCCAGCTGTAGCGCCGTTCTCGGCATCCACTCTCATCTGCAGGTTCTTCTTTGTGCTGTCGGTCACAACCTCGCCCAGAAGCTCTGCGAACTTGGCTGCATGCTCAGCCTCCTCAAGTCCAGCCTTCTCCCAGTAGAGTCCGATCTCAGGATATCCTTCTCTGTGGGCAACACGTGCCATAGCCAGGTACATACCAACCTCGCAGCACTCTCCCTCGAAGTTTGATCTGAGTCCTGCAATGATCTTCTCCTGAACATCTGCCGGAACATCTGGTCCGAACTTCTTTCCGACGCCTACAACATGCTCAGCAGCCCAATTCATCTCGCCTTCCACCTTCTTCCAGTCTGGTCCTGCATATTTACATACAGGGCATACTGCAGGTGCAGCGTCTCCCTCAAAAACATAGCCGCAAACAGGGCATACAAATTTAGCCATTTCCTTCCTCCATATATTTATTCATCAGCCTTTGTCAGGCAGTTTTTACAAGTTCCGCGCACTGTGATATTCAGCTCCTCGCACTTGAACCCGCTCTTCTCAAGCGACCTGCTTAAGTCCTCGAAGTCGAAGCAGTAGTCCATGACCATGCCGCATTTTGTGCACACAGCGTGGTTGTGGGGCTCTATTATGCCGTCGAAGCGGTCGGCTCCTCCTGGCACCTTGATCTGCAGTATCTTTCCCTGCTCGGCCAGAAGGTTCAGGTTCCGGTATACAGTCCCCATGCTTATGGTGGGGTCTTTCTCCCGGGTCAGCCCGTAAATCTCCAGGGCGGTAGGGTGAGTAAGATGATCTTTGACTGTCCGCAGCACCAGCTCGCGCTGCTTTGAATATCTCTGTGCCTTCATCTTAATAAGAATTATTACTACTTATTCTCTTGAATGTCAAGTAGCCGGACTCAGCTGTCATAGCGAAGATGTAGCTTATTGCGCCGATCATAAGACCCAGCATGGAGAAGCAGTTGTCCATGACAACAACTGCCAGGGTCACTGCTATCAGGTTCAGAGTGACAGCCCAGCCGATATTGCGGGTTGTCCTGTTGTAGATGTTCAAGGAGCGGAGCCATGCGACCACCGGGAATGTGAATAGGGTAAGCGAGATCACCATGAGGGGCACCCTGCAGATCTGGGCAAGCTCCTGGGTAAGACCTGATATATTGATGAGTATATAATCCCGCACCGGCGGCACAAAGATGCAGAAGAAGCATACAGAGCAGACAACTGCGCAGATCCTGAACACAGCCTTGCGGATCACCTGATTATTTTCTTTGGTGCTGAAAAGGGCTATGGATGCCTCCTGTGTCGAGTAGCAGAGGGAGCGGAAGACTGCGATTATGGAGATCACCTCGCCCCATCCGGCAAGCGATTCTGTGGGGAGAAGTCCCCTCGAGATACCTGCGGCGATTATAGGGCGGTCTGCCTCGGTCACGAACGATGTCATGGCAAGCGGCAGATAGAACAGGGTGAGGTCTTTCCAGCTCATGGTCTTTGGCGATGTTATACCGCGCAGCTTCTTGAGGATCGGGCGGACAAAGATATATGCAGATATGGCACCGGAAGTCACACCAAGGCTCAATGCGATGGAAGCCACATAGCAGCCCGGCACATTGCGGAAGGAGAGCATGACTGCAAGCGCTGCTATGCAGACAATTATCCTTATGACAGTTATCATGGATACCAGGCCGGTCTTCCCGTTGCGTATCAGGACACCCTGCCACAGACGGCGCACCCCTATGGTCGGTACCCAGGGCAGCATAAGGAGGAACGCTATCCGTGTGCTTTCTATATAATCAGGCTCCAGCTTGAGCAGCGTGGTGGCAATGAAGTCGAAAGGCCCCGGAAGAATGCAGAACAGATGGGTGATGACAAGCAGACCCAGCACTATAAGAAGGAAATGCTTTACCCTCTGGTAGTTGTTCCAGCTGTCGCAGAGCGCTGTGGCGGCGGAGAGCATCTGGATTATGACACCCTCAAGGAGCAGGGAAAGAGAGGTGACCACAGTGAATATGGCCAGGTTCTCCTTGGCATCTCCTATGCGGGATATGAAGGCGATTATGGCAGGGAACTCGAAGTTCATGATGACCTGCATGAGCGCAAGTGGTGCCCAGAACTTTAGAAAGGAAGAAACTTTGAGCCGCTGTTCCATATAACCTCATATTATTCCTGCATATAAAAATTGTCTATAAAAATGTTGTTATTTTTCATCTGTAGCATTATTTGAGACACCCCAGGTGTTATATTATTTAAAAAGGAGCAGATATGTACGGAGCAATTTTAGGCGACATCGTAGGATCTCCCTACGAGTTTGACCCCATAGAGACAACAGATTTCCCTCTTTTAACCGACGATTCCATGTTCACCGACGACTCGGTGATGACCATAGCGGTGGCCGAAGCCCTTATGATGTTCGGGAAGAATCCCGGGGAAGAAGAGGTGAAGAAGGCCCTGATCAAGAGCTTCAAGAAGTGGGGAGCAAAGTATCCCTTCGCAGGGTACGGCGGACGGTTCCACCACTGGCTTTTCTCCGATATGACCGAGCCTTACGGCAGCTATGGCAACGGTTCTGCCATGCGGGTGTCGGCTGCAGGCTGGCTTTACGATACACTGGAGACAACCAGGAAGGTGGCCCGGTGGACTGCGGAGGTGACCCACAACCATCCCTTCGGGATTGACGGGGCAGATGCCACAGCGGCAGCTATCTTCCTGGCCCGCACAGGAAAGAGCAAGGATGAGATAAAGGACTACATCCAGAAGGAGTTCGACTACAACCTGGAACGCACCTGCGACCAGATAAGGCCTGACTACGAGTTCGACGAGACCTGCCAGGGGACAGTGCCCGAGGCGATAGTGGCCTTCCTGGACAGCAGGGACTACGAGGATGCCATAAGGCTTGCTGTATCCTTAGGCGGCGATGCCGACACCCAGGCCTGCATCACCGGCGGTATTGTCGAGGCTTTCTACGGAATGCCCAAGAAGCTGATGGCCGAGTGCCGGGACTATATCATGCCAGACATGATGGAGGTGCTGGACCGGTTCGATAAAGCGATAGGGAGGTAATTAAAGCAATTTTTCCACTTTATCTAGAATACTTAAGTCGGCGGGGAGCCAAGAGACTGTACGCAAAGTCTCTTTTGAGAGCCAGGCTGCGTTCTCGTGCTCCAGAAGTTCCAACCTGCCGGAAATTATTGAGCAGGCATAGCATTCCATGGAGAGGTGGAAAGTGGGGTAGTCGTATTCGATGGTACTGATGTAGTCGCCCACCTCTATCTCGGTGGCCAGTTCTTCCCGGATCTCCCTTTTTAGGGCATCCTGGGGAGTCTCACCAGGCTCCACCTTGCCACCGGGAAACTCCCAGCCGTCCTTGAACTCGCCGTACCCCCGCTGGGTGGCAAAGAGCTTGTGGTCCTTGATAATGATGGCTGCTACTACATGGATGATCTTCATATGGGAGAAGTATAATTTTTTGGTGGTTTTTTTTCAATAAATGGAATAAAATATTAACATGTTGGAACGATATTATTACAAAGATTCTTTTTCTAAATTCCTTTCTCAATCAGAAAATGAAATATTAGGGAAAATAGCAAGAGAAAATACATTTGATTCTAATACTCTACAAATGGAAGCATGGCTTGATGAAATAATCATAATGAAAAACATTGTTAACCATTTTTCTGAAGGTCGAATATTATTTGAATATTCAATTCCTCGACTAGGAAAAAGAGCTGATGTTATTTTAGTTTTCCATGGAATAATATTTGTATTGGAATTTAAAGTCGGTAAAAAAGATTATTTGCGTAGTGATATTGAACAGGTTTGGGACTATGCTTTAGATCTTAAAAATTTCCATGAAGCAAGTCATGATAAAGTAATTGTTCCAATTTTAGTTGCAACTAAGGCAAAAGAACGATCACATAAATATCTATCATGTTATTATGATGATAAGGTTTATGAACCAATTTGTTCTAACGAAGAAAGTCTTTATCCAATTATTAAGGAAATACTAGAAAAAACTGAAAACAATTTCTGTGATAATATTCTAGAATGGGCAAACAGCAGATATTCCCCAACTCCAACAATTATTCAAGCAGCAAGTGTATTATTTAATAATCATACTGTTGAAGATATTATTAAAACAGAGGCGTCTGCAGAAAATTTAGTAAAAACTAATAAATACATATTAGAGATAATTGAAAAGACAAGACAAAGCAAAGAAAAAGCTATTTGTTTTGTGACAGGTGTTCCTGGTGCTGGAAAAACATTAGTCGGATTGCAAGTTGCTATAGAACAATATGATAAGAAAGATTTAGCAGTTTATCTTTCTGGAAATCAACCACTTGTAAGTGTTCTTTCTGAGGCTTTAGCTCGAGATAAAAAACGACAGGAGGAACAGAAAAATAAGAAAAAATATTCGATTACTGATGCGAGACGTGAGGTACGTGCTTTTATTCAAATTGTTCATCATTATCGAAATACATTTCTTGAAAAAATAAAATTTCCAATTGTTAATAAAGCTATAGAAATCGATGAAACAAAAATAAAGAAAAATAAGAGTGATGGATATGCAGAAGTGGAACATGTTGCAATATTTGATGAGGCCCAAAGGGCTTGGACTCAAGAGCAATTGTTTCGTTGGCTAAAAAGAAGAAAACATATAAATAGTTTTCCATTTTCAGAACCAGAGTTCCTTATCTGGTCTTTGGACCAGCGTCCTGATTGGGCAGTAATTATTTGCCTAGTTGGTGGAGGGCAAGAAATAAATACAGGAGAAGCTGGCATCTCTGAATGGATTCGTTCTCTTGATGAAAGATTTCCTAATTGGAAAATATATATTTCAAATCAATTAACAGAAAAAGAATATGCAGACGGAAAATTAAAACAACTTTTATTAAATAATAAAAGTGTTGTCGAAAACTCAGCTTTACATTTGGCTGTTTCAATGCGTTCATTCAGGTCAGAAAAAGTATCAAACTTTATTCATGAATTACTTGATTTAAATATTCAAAAAGCTAAAAATTTACATGATGAAATTAAGACAACTTATCCTATTATTCTAACGCGTTCACTTGATAAAGCAAAAGAATGGTTGGTCAAAAAAGCAAGAGGTTCCGAACGTTATGGAATGATAGTATCTTCAAAAGCTAATAGACTTAAGCCATTAGCTATTGATGTTCGCCAAAATCCTGATACAGTACATTGGTTTTTAGCTGACAAAGAGGATATTCGTTCATCACTTTTCCTTGAAGATGCAGCGACAGAATTTGATATTCAAGGTCTTGAGCTGGATTGGGCATGTGTGATTTGGGATGGAGATTTTCGGTATTCAAGAAACGGTTGGCAAAACTATGCTTTTAGAGGCGGTAAATGGCTTCATATTAATGCAGAAGATGATAAAAAATATCAGCTGAATGCATATAGGGTTTTATTAACCAGAGCTCGCCAAGGTATGATAATAGTTGTTCCAGAAGGAAATAATAAAGATAAAACACGAAAACTAGAGTATTATGATCCAACCTATGAATATTTAAGGCAGATTGGGCTAGAAATAATATGATGACAAAGTTCAGAGCAGGGGATACTATCTATTGGTATTGTGATAAAGAGCAATGTGTGCATAATGCAAAAGTTGAATATGTAAATTTTGCAGGCGCTGGGTTCCCTGATATTAATTATGAAGTTCATACCATATGTTGCGGCGAGGAGCAGACTGTGTTTGTCGATGAAAATGACGCAATGGAAAGACTTTTATAATTAATAATTCTTTCCGCATTCCTCTCTGCTAAAACTTTATTTCGTTTCTCGTAAGGCCTTAAACCCGAATACGATCAAGAATATGACTGAAAGGCCGACGACACAGGCTACCATGCTGTTATCTGTCAGGGTAAGGGTGAAACTTATCTCCATATACTGTCCTCCTGCAGTCATTTTACAGCCTGGGTGTGTCAAATAATGCTACAGGAAATAAAAAAAGCCCCGATTAAGGGGCTTTATAACGCATAATCAGTTATAAATAGTAAAAGAGACTTTAATTGCTTATCTGTCAAGCATCAATTTTCAAAGCAATAATCTTTTGGACAATCTGGATAACAGCCACCGCCAGCTACCTTATCCAGGGCCTTTTCATCCAGTTCCACATTCTGGAGTTCTTCAAGATAAGCCACAGCTTCATTTTTTGTAAGGTCAACGCCTTCGGACTTGGCCAGAGCAATCAGTTCATCAGCAGTCTTGCACTTTGCTGCTTTCTCAAGCATCTCTTTTGTTATTTTTGTCTTATCGATTGGCATATTTATCTCCTTATATAGTAAATATAATTGTCATGGTTTGAGATGTCAATGTTTTATTTCTGTGGTATACTTTGGCCATGGATACCAAGCTGGAGAACATAGCGGGCGAGATAGCGCTGTGGCTTGAGGAGCAGCTGGGCGTGCCCTATATCGAGTGGTGATTATAAAGCATTGAGCACTGTTCTAATCCACTGTGCATCTTCAAGTTGCATAAATGCAAAGCATTTCTTCCCTAAATCTTTTACAGATGCTCCGATGAAATAAATCTCGGCGTTGTCAATTATCAGGAAGCGGTCATGCATTTTTTTTGTATGCTTTATGGTTAGAGTAGGGTATTGGGTATTGAACTTGTTTATATCAATATTTGATATTTGAGTGTTGGGCTGAGTGTAAATGATAACCTGCACATTTGGATTCTTCTTGGAGAGCCTTTCCAGCACAGTCAGGTCAATATAATTGTCAATCAGTATAATTTCTTTCTGGGCTTTTTGAATTATATTTTGAAAAGCAATGTATGCATCGAATATCTGCCCCTGGACAAATACACCCTGTTTATCCTCAATCTTATATTTGTTCATGAGGGTGAAAAGAGTGTTAATTTTTTGATCGTGCTCAATCAATTTTGTTTCTGTGGAAGATAATCTGCTGATTACTCCAGCATTTTCGGCAAAGTAGTGGCGCATCTGCTTGAATAGTCGGACTAAAGCAATGCTTTGCCTAGTTGCCAATTCTCCCTTTAGAACCGTCATAAGCATATAGATGCCCTGTTCTGTAAAAGCATGTGGGAGATATACGCGGCCACCTCTCATGCCTTCTGTCTGCATTATCGAGGTCAAAATTTTTGACCTCGATAGTATTTCTGTTTCATCTTTGGTTAATTGGAACATGAAATCTTCATTTTGATTTGACTTTGGAGAAAAAAGTTGGAAATTTGACAACAGCCATAAAATAGCTTATATTATTTTTGTATGCAAGTTGATATCATTTTGCATACAAGGAGCATTTATGGCATTATTACAGGTCCGGGATTTTCCCCAGGAGACATATCAGATTCTGGCTCAGGTGGCCAAGGAGCAGAACCGTACAGTTCCCCAGCAGGTTATTTTCCTGCTTACTTCCATATTAAACGCAGATGATAACAAGAACGGCGCACGGCGCCGCAGGGTGCTGAATGATCTTGATGCTCTGGAACTTCATCTGCCTTCCCATTCCCCTTCTCCAGCTGATCTGGTGCGGCAGGACAGGGATGGTCTCAGTAGGGGAGGCAGGCTCAGATGATTTATGTTTTAGATACCTGCGCTGCCTTTGAGATTGCTTTTCATGGGCCTAAATATAGTCTCTTCATGAATGCGGTTGCTGGTGCAGAGAAAGTTATTGCACCCACTTTGTTTGACTCTGAGGTGACCAATGTGCTTTGGAAATATGCACGGAATGGTGCGGTAGATGAGGAGAATGCAAGGAAGACTCTCGCTTATCTCCTGCAGATGGTGGATGAATACACTGACACCAGCGAGCTGGCAATAGAAGCCCTGCACGAGGGAATACGGCTGGGACACAGCATCTACGATATGTTCTATTTGGTGCTTGCCCGGCACAACGGGGCAACTCTTCTGACCACGGACAAGAAGTTCAAGGCTCTGGCAAAATCTCTGGGAGTTTCTGTCCTTTAGTACTTTTTCAGTATCTCGCTGAAGAACCGGTAGGTTGAGTTCACCTTATTTATGCTCTTGGGGTTTGCCTTTTCAGGCACCTGGTCCATAAGCATCTCGAGGCTTCCCAGTGTTGTGAGCACCGAGTTGTCGAAGCTCCGGTCCGACTTGATCCAGTAGTTGCCCCTCTCGTCGGTGTGCAGTGTCATGAAGCCCAGCACCTTGCCGTTCTTCTTCTTTGGGCACAGCCAGAGGAGTATATCCATGCAGTCGGCCAGCTGGTCGAAGTGCTTGTTCGCGCTTATGCTTCCCACAAAAGGCAGCTCCTCTTTGAACTTCCGCTCGGGGTGGATATATGGGATCATCCGCTTCACATCCCGCAGCTTCTCATTTGTAAGGAACTCCATGTCGTGCCACATAACCTTGCACTTGAGATCCTTGGACTGCGGGTCAACAACGAACGAGCCCGACTTGATCACCTTGGCCAGATTCTCCCACTGGAGTATCGCAGTCTTGTTCTTGTTTCCCTTGCCTTTCTTGAGCTCGAAGAACTGGTTGCCTATCTTGATCTGCCATGCGTTGTCTGCCTTCTCCTTGCCCTTGGCCTCCTTCTGGATGGCGGTGGTCAGCTTTGCGGCAAGCTCAGGCGATATCCTCTTGAGTATCTCGGTGTTGAGAGGCGATACAGAGTGGGCATACATGCGGCTGGTGCGCACTATCTCGCCGGCTACGATGAAATCGGGGTTCTCGTGGAACATCACAGAGCCTGGGTGGATGAAGATGCGCTCGGCGGTAAGGCTTGAGTATGCACCTTTTCCGGTGCGGACGCATACAAACTGTATAAGGCCCTTTGCAACGGCGCTCAGGTAGTTCTCGACACTGCCGCCGCCAGATACAGGGATTCCCTGCTCCCCCACAATGTCCTCAAGCTGCTCCTTGATGCTGACAATCTCGTTCATAACCTTCAGGTCCAGGAAGTTTGAGTCGCAGAACTCCTCCTTGTGCTCGGCGTTCACAAAGGAGTCGTATATATCGATGTAGGATACGAAGTCGCCATACTTGCTCCGGAAGGAATGGTGTGCCTTGCGCGCCTCCATCTCCATACCTTGCGGCAGCAGGAACGGGCTGTTGGTGGAGAGGAATGTGACAGCTATGATAGTCTCCTCGATGACGTCGGGATACTTGAGGATAGCTTCCACCAGCATTCTGGACAGCCGTGGCAGAAGAGGGTAGGCCGCCATCATCTCGCCTATCTTTGTCAGTGTGTTGTCGTCGTTGAGGGCATCCAGCATGACAAGAGTCTCGATAGCGCTCTTTATGCCGTTCTTCTCAGGGGAAGAGATGAAGTCGAAGGACTCGAAGTCTGTGATCCCCAGCTCTGCCATACGCAGGATAACCTCTGACAGGTCGGTGCGGTAGATCTCCTCCTTGGTGAACATGACACGGCTCTCGAAGCTCTGCTTGGTGTAGAGCCTGTAGCATGTGCCCGACTGTGTTCTTCCGGCCCTTCCTTTCCTCTGGTTGCACGATGCCTTTGAGATAGGTGCCTCTAAAAGCGATGATGTGAATGTCCGTGTGTTGTAGGTGTTTATCTTGGCAAGGCCTGAGTCTATAACTGTGGTTATTCCATCAATGGTGACGCTGGTCTCTGCGATATTGGTTGCAACTATCACCTTGGTCTTGTCGGGCGGTGTCTCTATGAAGATCCGCTCCTGCTCCTCCTTGGAGAGCCTTCCGTAAAGCGGCAGCAGCATAAGCTTGTCCCGCACTGGGCTTGCATCCAGCATAGTTATGCAGTCCTTTATCATCTTCTCGCCCGAAAGGAATATAAGGATGTCTCCTTCGCGCTCCTCCCTGATGCACCGCTCCACGATGTCCCCCACCTTGAGCAGGAGCTCCTCGGGTCTTGCATCCTCAGGCACTGGGTCGTAGACAACTCCCACCGGATACATCTTTGAGTCGATGTGGACTACGGGACAGCCGCCGAAGTATTCGGAGAAGACCGATGTGTTTATGGTTGCCGACGATATGATTATCTTGAAGTCGTCCCGCACATTGGAGATCCTCTTCAGAAGGCCGAGTATGAAGTCTATGTTAAGGCTCCGCTCGTGTGCCTCGTCCACAATTATGCAGCTGTACTGCGACAGGTATGGGTCGAACTTTATCTCCTGCAGCAGTATGCCGTCTGTCATTATCTTGATCTTGGTGCTTGATATGGTCTGGTCTGCGAACCGCATCTTGTAGCCCACAGTGCCTGGAACCTCGCAGCCCAGCTGGCGCGCTATGTAGTCGCATACCGAAAGGGTTGCTATGCGCCGTGGCTGTGTCACGCCGATTATTCCGTTTGTGGAGAACCCTGCCTCGTATAAAATCATAGGAAGCTGTGTTGTCTTTCCGCTTCCTGTGGGGCTCTCTATTACTATTACTTTATTATTTTTTATGTACTCTAATATTGTCTCTTTGTGCCGGTAGACCGGCAGTTCATGTGGTTGCATTATGCCTCGTGATTAAGTAAAGATTTTATTTTCTCTATTCCCTTTTCCAGCGGCAGCTTCTCGAAGTTCTCCCTGGTCCTGAGGTCCTTGACTGTAATAGTTCCGGACTCATATTCATCGGTTCCGATTATGATTCCCACAGGGATATGCTTTTTCTCCACATAGCCGAACTGCTTGTTTAGCTTCTTGGCCTCGGGGTAGAGGTCGCAGGAGAATCCCTCTTTCCGCAGCATCAGGGCTATCTTTGTGTAGTGACCTAAAAGCGGCTCATCGGTGTTGAATATGATGGTGTCGCACAGGGCCTGGTTGTCGCTCTTCTTCCCAAGCGTCTCGAGGGCCGAGATAAGACGGTCTATGCCGATGGATGCACCTACGCCCGGCAGCTGTGTCTTGGTGTAGAGCGAAGCCAGATTGTTGTACCGGCCGCCCGAGCAGACAGAGCCGAACTCCGGTGCGCTGTCCAGGAATGTCTCGTACACAATGCCTGTGTAGTAGTCGAGGCCCCGGGTTATGGATGGGTCAAGGACAAAGCAGCCTGCAAGGCCGTTGTCATCCAAAGCCTTCTTGAGTGCGTTAAGCCGTGCTGTGTCATCGGCCTCGCCGCCGGCAAGCTCTGTGATCTTGGCCAGGGTCTGGTCGAAGCTCTCCTCCATCTTTATATAAGAAAGAATCTTCTCTGCAGCATCGGAGCCGGCAATCTCGGCCAGCTGTTTTGCCACCTCTTCCTCTCCGATCTTGGCCAGCTTGTCCACCAGACGGAGGATATCGGTAAGCTTGTCCTGAATTCCCAGCTTGGCCAGGAAGCGGTTGAACACCTGTCTGCTTGCCAGGTGGATCTTGAAGCCGTCCACACCGATGTTCTTGAGGGACTGGCAGATCATGGTCAGAATCTCCAGGTCGGCGGCGGCAGAATCTACCCCCACTATGTCGAAGTCGCACTGGTAGAACTCCCGGTAGCGCCCTTTCTGTGTGTTCTCGCCGCGCCATACCTTGGCAATGTGGTAACGCTTGAAGGGGAGTGGAAGCTTGTCCAGGTTCGCGCTCACAAACCGGGCAAAGGGAACAGTAAGGTCAAAACGCATGGAGACATCGCGGTCGCCATTGTCGGTGAAGCGGTAGATCTGCTTGTCAGTCTCGCCGCCGCCCTTGCCCAGAAGGACATTGGTATACTCCAGCACCGGGGTGTCGATAGGGGCGAAGCCGAAGCTGGTGAATGTCTTCTCCAGAATGGCGAACAGCCTCTTCTTCTCTGTCTCCTCGGCAGGGAGGGAGTCTCTGAATCCTTTTAGGACTTTAGGTTCTATGATGCTCATGGTTTTTTCCTTTATTTCTATATATAGCATACAAAAAAATGGGGAGTATGACAACTGCGGAAGGGGATGTCAAAAAAGTTCCCAAAAAAAATTTTATAAAAAGTGGAAAAAAAGGTTGACATTTTTCTCAACTATCCCCCATAATGTCCATAAGTGGTAAATTGTGGTAAATTTTGGTTGTTAGTGGTGGAAAGTTGTGATTTATTGGAATAATCTGGATGACAAGGGGAGAATGATGCTTCCGGCAGGACTCAGGACCGGTATGCAGGGCACTAAGCTCTACATTACCCGTGGCGCCGACACCTGTCTGTGGATGTTCACCCCCGAGCTGTGGGAACAGTTCAAGCAGCGTATTCTCCAGACTACCTCCAGCTTTACTGAGGACGGAAGGGTGGTGCGGAGCCATTTCCTTATCCCGGTTCAGGAAACCGAGATAGACAGGACAGGACGCATCAACATATCCCTGCCATTGCGCCAGTATGCCGGACTTACCAAGGAATGTTCCATCTGCGAAGGGATGGAAGAGCATATCGATATTTGGAATAGAAGCCTCTATGACAAATATATTGAGGAAAATGCATCTAAGGTTAAGGCTGCATTGGAAAGCATCGGCAGGAGTCTGCAGTAAGCATGGAAGTGGTACACTATTCAGTACTTAAAAATGAGGTTCTCTCCTATTTAAAACCCTCAAGGCCAGGCGAACTGTTCATAGACTGCACCACCGGAGAAGGGGGCCATTCCGAGGCTCTTCTTTCCGCTTATCCCGATATAAAGCTTATCTGCCTGGATGCAGATGATCATATACTCAAGGTTGCAGAGGAGCGTCTTGCCCCTTTCAAGGGGAGGGTGCAGTTCTGCAACACATGGTTCAACCGTTTCTTTGCAGACTATTCCGCCAGATCCCCACGGCCGGACAAGATCCTGTTCGACCTGGGAATTTCCACATACCACTACGAGAAATCGGGCCGGGGGTTCTCTTTCCGCAAGGAAGAGCCTCTGAGCATGGAGCTTGGTGACGACCTGGTAGTCTCTGCCGCCGATATGGTCAACAACTATCCGGCAGAGCGCCTGGCCGACATCATCTACAACTATGGGGAAGAGCGTTATTCCAGGCGCATCGCCAGGGCAATAGTGGAGGCGCGGGCCGAAAAGCCTATAACCACCGCCGCCCAGCTGGCAGACGTAGTCTACCACGCAGTGCCTGAAGGGTACCGGCACGGCAAGATTCATCCTGCGACACGCACCTTCCAGGCGCTGCGTATCGCCGTGAACGGCGAGCTGGAGCGGCTGCCGGAGGCTCTGGAAAAGGCCCTCGAGGTGCTGGTTCCTGGCGGCAGGATAGCTGTCATAACATTCCATTCCCTGGAGGACAGGATTGTAAAGAATTTCTTCCGGGATAAAGAGAAAGATTGTATCTGTCCAGACTCTGCACCACGGTGCACCTGCGGCAGAAATCACCGGGTGGTGAATATAATCACCAAGAAACCGGTAGCTCCCTCCGAGGCTGAGATATCGGAGAATGCTGCATCCCGCAGCTCAAAGTTACGGGTGGCAGAAAAGGTGGCTGTATGAAAGGAAAGTTGGGAAGTTTTACTGTAATAGTTCTTGTCATAGCAATCATGGGGCTGTTTGCCCTTAATATCTACCAGGGTTATAAGTATGAGCGGCTTCAGGCCGAGGTCAACGAGTACCAGAACACCCAGGAGAAGTGGTTCGAGAAGAACAAGCAGGAGCTTACTTCTCTTTCAGCCTACAGCTCACCGCAGCATGTCAAAGAGGTTAAGGAGACAATGAAGCTGTCCAACACCAGTGTGGGGCAGACTATCATTATTGATACAAGGAGTCAGATAGAATCGGATGCAGAGAGGAAAGAATGAACTAGCTCTTTCCGTAGATGAAATAGTTAAGGCAACTGGCGGACAGTTGCTGTCTTCTGGGGAGGGGACATATTTTACAGGTGCATGCACAGACTCAAGGATGGCCGGTCCTGGTTCCATCTTCTTCGCATTGAAGGGGGAACAGACCGACGGCCACCTCTTTGTCCCCTCTGCCGCAGACAAGGGTGCTGCTATGTGTGTTGTGGAGTACCTTACTCCTGACATAAATAAAACCATTGAGTCCGGCAGATGTCACATTCTGCTTGTCAAGGATTCCCTTGCAGCTCTCCAGGCCCTGGCCCGGTTCTACCGCGACAAGTTCCCTTCGGTCAAGATGGTCGGCATAACAGGATCGAGCGGCAAGACCACCACCAAGGAGCTGACAGCAGCCATCCTCGCAAAGCTTGGCAGTACTGTATGCTCCAAAGGTAACCTCAACTCCGAGATAGGCCTTCCTCTTTCCATGTTCTCCATCCGCAGCGATCACAAGTTCGGCGTGTTCGAGATGGGTATAAACCACAGGGGAGAGATGGATGCCCTGGTTGGCGTTCTCCATCCGCAGGTTGGTGTTGTGACCAACATCGGCACTGCCCATATAGGAATTCTGGGCTCCCAGGACAGCATAGCATTCGAGAAGGGAAAGATATTCTCCGAGAATCCGTCGCTCGAGGCCGGCTTTGTGAACGAGAACGACGATTACGCCGACTTCCTGCAGCATCAGGTAGGAGAGGAGCGGCAGTACTTTACCTATGGCTGCTCCATGGCAGAGGGCTTTGAGCTTAAGGGGACAGAAGGCTCAGAGTTCACACTTGGGAAAGAGAAGATACATTTCCCGCTCATGGGAAAATATAACTTCCAGAACGCAATGGCGGCCGCAGCGGTAGGGCGCTATTTCGGGGCAACAGATGCGCAGATAAAAGAGGCTCTGGAAGGGGCCAGCACTATGTTCGGCCGGGGAGAACTGTATAAGGCCGGCGGCATAGAGATTCTGTGCGACTGCTACAACGCAAACCTGGAGGCAGTTATGGCAGTGGTGGACTTCGCATCCGAGGCCGCCGCTTCCGTGAGCCGGGTGGTGTTTGTGCTGGGCTCTCTCCTTGAGCAGGGAGCTGAGTCTGACAGCATACATGCAAAGATAGGGCGCAAGCTCTCTTATTCGGATGCGGCAGGCATCTTCCTTTTCGGAGACGAGATGAAAGCTGCCTATGATGCACTTATAGATGCGGGAAAGAGCCCTTTCTGGAGCCCTGAGTACGAGGCGCTGGAAAAGGCTGTTGCCGATTTTGTCAGGCCGGGAGACCTGGTTGTGGTAAAGGGCTCCAGAGGCATGGCTATGGAACGGATTGTGGAAAAACTAAAGAGCAGGGGTAAATGAAGTGTTAAAAGAGTTAGCTTCCCAGATAAACATATTTAAATACATCACCTTCAGAGCATCCTATGCAGCTGTAACTGCACTGATCCTCTCTCTCCTTTTCGGACCCTGGTTCATCAGGTGGCTCAGACGTAAAAAGCTGGGCCAGGAAGTCCGGGACGACGGTCCGCAGACCCATCTGATCAAAGAGGGAACCCCAACCATGGGCGGTATGCTCATCATCTTTGCGATTGTCATCTCTGTCCTTCTGTGGCAGGACCTGAGGAACTGGTACACATGGCTCTCGCTCTTCGCAATCCTTGGCTTCGGCTCTGTCGGCTTTGCAGACGACTGGCTCAAGATAAGCCGTAAGAACTCCGAAGGGCTCTCTCCACGGCTCAAGATGATGGGACAGATCTTAATCTCTGCCGCCATAGTTGTAATGATTTATCTGAACCGCGGCGAGAACACCACAATGCTCTATATCCCGTTCAACAAATATCCGGTATGCGACCTCGGCTGGTTCTACATTCCGTTCGGCATAATCATCCTGGTTGGAGCTTCCAACGCAGTGAATCTGACCGACGGCCTGGACGGCCTTGCGATAGGGCTTGTGTTCCTGGTGGCAATAGGGTTTGCAATCCTTGCTTATATCACAGGCCGTGCAGACTTCGCCGCATATCTTAATATTCCATTCATGTCAGGCTGCAGTGAGCTGGCAGTGCTCAGCCTGGCCCTTATAGGGGCATCCATCGGATTCCTCTGGTTCAACTGCCATCCTGCAGAAGTTTTCATGGGCGACACAGGAAGCCTTTCTTTAGGCGGAATAATCGGGCTCATGGCACTTCTCCTCAAGAAGGAGATCCTCCTTATCCTGATCGGCGGCATATTTGTGATCGAGGCGCTGTCGGTGATCATTCAGGTGGGGTATTTCAAATATACAGAGAAACACAGCCCCGACCATGTCGGAAAGAGAGTGTTCCTTATGACACCTATCCATCATCATTTTGAGAAGAAGGGATGGAAGGAGACCCGGGTGGTGACCCGGTTCTGGATTTTAGGAGGACTGCTTGTGGTGGTAGCCCTCTCCACATTGAAACTGCAGTGAGGAAAGGAGACTTATGGACGGTTTCTTGATGGAAAGACAGCGTGGCAACTCTTTTGACACAATGCTGCTGGCAGTGATCCTGCTCCTGGCAGGCAGCGGTATGGCTATGCTGTTCTCTGCATCGTATCCGGACGCAGTAAACACAGGAAAACCTTTCACCTACTTCATATCACGTCAGGCCCTTATGTTCTGCATGGGATCCATACTTGCAATATTTGTGGCCTATATGCCGATGGATTTCTTCCGCCGGTGGAACAAGCTGTTCCTGATTATTGTATTTGTGCTTAATCTTCTTCCTCCGCTGTACGGCGATGTGAACGGTGCTTCGCGCTGGATCCGTATCGGTGCCCTTTCGCTCCAGCCGTCAGAGTTCTATAAGATAGTCCTGGTCCTCTATCTTGCATCCGACTTTGTAAGGGTGGAAGAGGGGAGAAAGAAGAATTATTCCACATCGGTATTCACCGTTATATTGGCCATAATTCAGATTGTATGGCTGCAGAGCGACCTGTCCACAACCATATTTATAATGGGCCTCTGCGCCACTATGCTTTTTGTCTCTAAATTCCGCATCAGGATGCTGTTCCTGCTGGGTGTCGGGATCGGACTTCTGTTCTTCCTTTTCATACTCATGGAGCCGTACCGTCTGAGCCGTCTTCTTTCACACATGTCGGGAAACACAGACGCCGAAGGAAGCAGCTATCAGATCCTCAAGGCCAAGGAGGCGCTGCTTGCGGGCGGTATATTCGGCCGTGGAATAGGAAGCGGAAGCTATAAGATGGGAAGCCTGCCCGAGGCCAAATCAGACTTTATCTTTGCCATTGTGGGCGAGGAGCTGGGATTTGTGGGTGTCATCATAATCATCCTCCTTTTCGCGTTCCTGGCTTTCAAGGGTTATTACATTGCATGGACAGCCACCGACAGATTCAAGTCGTATGTGGCTTTTGGAATTACAACCAGTATCTTCTTCCAGATGCTGGTTAACACCGCAGTTGTTGCAGAGCTGATCCCTACTACCGGAATTACCATGCCATTCTTCTCTCAGGGTGGAACTTCCATGCTGGTGACTATGATAATGTGCGGTTTTCTGCTGAATGTGTCACGGGGTACTGACAGAGGAGATTACTATGAGTAGTATTGATATTTATCCTGGTTATTCTTTCCAGGTTAAACATAAGAGCAGAACGGTAAACAAAAAAATCCTCCTTTTTGTTTTTCTCTTCATCCTTGGTCTTGCGTCCATGGAAGCTGTCTTCATGCTTCTGATCTCACCGAACCTTAAGATTGACAAGGTCCAGGTGTATTCACCGGCTTCCGTGGCGCTTTCTTCTTCCGAGATACTTCAGCTGGCCGGAATAACCGGTGGAGAGAGCTATTTTGCGATCGATGCCGCAGAGGTTGAGCGGCGTCTTCTGGAGAACAATCTGATTCAGGCTGCCAAGGTGGAGAAGTCGTTCCCATCGGCAATCAAGATAGTTGTAGAGGGAAGAGAGCCTTTTGCAATCACTTTCATAGAGGTGGATGGAATCACTGTTCCTGTCACACTGGACCGGGAAGGGGTTATCTTCGAGATAGGGGAAGGGGTGACAGACTATGAGCTTCCTGTGATCTCCGGCCTCACATTCCAGAATCTCAAGCTTGGCACACAGCTTCCAAGCATGTTCATACCGTATCTCTCCAGGCTCTCTGCTGTGAAGCAGTCTTCAGGCACACTCTTCGAGCAGATATCCGAAATTAAATTTGTAGAGAAGTCAGAGGGGACTTTTGATGTAGTCATCTATCCGGCGAACAGCAGCATCAGGATACGCACCAGTTCGGACATAACCGACGGAATGCTCCAGCAGATGTTCACTGTCCTGGATGTGATGCAGGAGAATGGAATAGATAAGCAGACCGATGAGCTTGATTTCAGAGGTGGCAAGATTGTTTATAAGGTCAAGGAGGGCTGATGATGGATTCTAATGATATTGTTGTAGGGCTTGATATCGGTACTGTAAATGTCACTGCCGTCATAGGGGAATGTGATGTGGACAGGATGGGCGAGCCGGTGCTTAAAGTGGTGGGGGTCGGAAACGCTCCTTCCGAAGGAATCCGTAACGGCGTAATCATCAATAAAGAATCTGCCAGCTCCTGCATAGTGCAGGCTGTCGAGGCTGCTGTGAACATGTCAGGCCGGGATGTCGAAGAGGTTGTATGCGGCATCAGCGGCGAGCATGTGAAAGGGCTCAATTCTATCGGAGTGGTCAAAGTTGACAGCAGAAGACGCGGCGAGAGACCCGAGATAACAGAGCAGAACAAGCAGGAGGCCATGAAGTCCGCAGGTGCAATTCCAGAGGTGCCAGACAGAGAGACCTTCTTTGTGATGCCTATTGAATATAAAGTGAACAACCAGGGCGGCATAAAGAATCCGCTGCACATGATCGGAAACCGGCTTGAGGTGCAGGCCCACATAATCACAGCTTCCACCTCTGCAATGAAGAACCTGAAGAACTGCATCGAGCGCTCTGAATACGGAATACAGAACATGGTTCCGATAACACTGGCCGACTGCAAGGCTATTCTGGTTCCCGAGGAGGAGAAGGCCGGTGTCATGGTGATAGATATCGGCGGAGGCACAACCGAGGTCGGAATCCAGATGAACGGCGCCACCTATTTCACAGGCGTTGTTCCTATAGGCGGAAAATATGTTACCAGCGACATAGCGGCTGTGCTCAGGCTTTCCAGCGACATAGCAGAAAAAATAAAGGTCAACCAGGGAGCATGCCACGAATCGCTGGTTGATGATAAAGAGATGATTGAGATTCCTGTCACATCCGGATCTTTCGGCGAGAGAACTGTTTCGCGCCTTAAGGTGTGCGAGATTGCAAAGGCCAGGATGTGGGAGATTTTTACAAAAGTAAAGCGTGCTGTTGAGGATACAAAGACTATGCAGTACGTGAACAGCGGCATTGTTATTACCGGCGGCGGCGCCCTGCTTCCAGGTGTGAGCGAGGTTGCCGAGGAAGTGTTCAAGATTCCGGTGCGCATAGGTGTTCCTCTGGGGCTTACCGGAGCGGCTAAGGATTACGAGAATCCTAAATATGCCGGTGCAATCGGCCTTGCACAGATAGGCCTTGATATGAAGATCAGGGCCCGGTTGGCAAAGAGAAGACCTGATCCTGGCAAGTCTTCCAGAGAGGAGATGCCGCAGGATGAGGGCGACGGAATGTTCAAGGTCGCCGGAAAGTGGCTGTGGACTAAAGCAAAGAACTTTGTGAAGGATTTCTAGAATATAGGGGGAGGGGAAAATGGAATTAACAATTGTTGATGATAAGGAAAAAATAGGTCCGGTAGAAAGTGCGGTCATCAAGGTTATCGGAGTAGGTGGTGCAGGATGCAATGCAGTGAACCGCATCATCGAAGACTATAACCCGCAGGATGTTGTATTCATTGCTGCGAACACCGATCTTCAGGCTCTTAAGCGGAGCCAGGCCGAAACCCATCTGCCCCTTGGAAGGGAGACAACCCATGGTCTGGGCGCCGGTGGAAACCCTAAGGTAGGCGAGGATGCCGCCAACGAGCAGAAGGATGACATCAAGGAGTTCATCGAAGGCTCCGACATGGTGTTCATTACTGCAGGAATGGGCGGTGGAACCGGTACCGGCGGTGCCCCTGTAATTGCCAAGATTGCCAAGGACATGGGCATACTTACTGTAGCTGTAGTGACCACCCCATTCGATCTTGAGGGTCCGGTACGCATGCAGAATGCCCTTACAGGAATTGAACGTCTTAAAGAGAATGTAGATGCCCTCATCGTTGTCCCCAACCAGAAGCTCATAGAATTTGCCCAGGTCGAGAAGACTGTTACCATGCAGGAAGGCTTCAAGATTGCCGACGGTGTGCTCCGCGATGGAATCCTGGGAATCGCAAACCTCATAACCAGCCCTGGCGACATAAACCTTGACTTTGCAGATATAAACACAATCATGCGCGGAAAAGGCGAGGCCTTCATGGGCATAGGCGAGGGCAAGGGAGAGAACATGGCTGTGGATGCAATAACCAATGCGCTCTGCAACAAGGTTCAGGAGAACACAGATATCACCGGTGCGACAGGAATTATCCTCAATATCACCAGCGGTCCGGACTTCACAATGCCTGACCTCCAGAAGATCCTCAACCTGGTCCGCTCCAATGCCGACGAGAATGTGAACCTTATATTCGGTCACCGTGTGGATGAGACAATGAAAGAGAGAGTTTCTGTGACTATCATTGCCACAGGGTTTCCACCAAGTCAGAAAAGCCCATCCAGCCATTATTCAAGACCAAAGGTTGATAAACCTAATGTAGTGAGCTCAAGAGAATGGGATGCGATGCAGAAGGTGGGAATAAGCAGCAGTGCGGCACCAAGAGCAAGCACCCAGATCCAGAGCGAGGGCAATGCTGAGTGGGGCAATATCGAGCAGCCGGCTATCTACCGGCTCAGAGGCAAAGTACCAGGAATAAGGACAGAAGAATAATGGATTTAAAGCGGCTTTCCGACAGCTATGTGGACTATATAATCAGCGAGCTCAACCTCTCCTCTGCGACAGTGCAGATCTACAGCAGGGAGATAGGTATGTTCATCTCTTATCTGGGAAACCGGAAGATCACACCAGATTCCATAACCACATCTGACATAGAGGATTATATTTCAAGCCGCACCAAAGAGGGGCATCTTACATCGCGCACAGTATCCAGGATCATGAGCAGCCTCCGTTCGTTCTTCAAGTTCCTGCAGCTGGAGGATGTGCGCCGTGACAACCCTGTCGCAGTGCTTGATATGCCGAAAAGCGGCCATGTGCTTCCAAAGGTTTTCAGCAATGCCGAGGTGGATTCCTTCTTCGACAGCATAGCGCTGGGCAAGCCGGCCGGAATCAGGGACAGGGCGCTGTTCGAGGTCATCTATTCCTGCGGCCTGCGTATCTCGGAGGTGGCAGACCTCAAATGTTCCGACATCTATCCCGAGGAAGGGGTGGTGCGTGTGTTCGGAAAGGGAAGCAAGGAGCGTATTGTGCCGTTGGGAGAGGTTTCTCTCTACTGGATACACAAATATATGGAGGAGGGGAGAAAGAGTCTTCTCAAGGAGAAGCAGTCAGAATACCTGTTCATCAATTGTTTCGGCCGCAAGATAGGCCGCAAGGGAATCTGGAAGAAGTTCAAGGAGATATCAAAGCATGCAGATATCGAGGGAAAAGTGCATACACTGCGCCACTCCTTTGCCACACACATGCTCAGGAACGGGGCAGACCTCCGCTCAGTGCAGGAGATGCTTGGACATGCCGATATCTCAACAACCCAGATTTATACCCATCTGGACCGCAGCGATCTGCGTAGAATTTATGACCGGAGTCATCCGGCAGTCTGAAGGAAAGATATGGATAATAAAGATTATCTTGCATTTGTTTTCAAACATCTGAAAGGTCTCGATATGAAGGACAAGATTTCCTTGCTTACTCTTTTGGAAGAGAGAGTCGGCAAAGAGATATCCATATCTGGAGTCAAAAAATGTATTTCGGGACTATTTGCAAAAGATCTCAAGGCTCTTGATGTCGCGTTCAAGGCAGCAGACCGTGAGATAAAAACTGTGGAGAAAAGCAGCGTAAAATTCATCTCCATATTCAGTCCCCTTTATCCGCCCCTGCTGAAAGAGATATATGATCCTCCGTTTATTCTCTTTTACAGGGGTCTTCTTCCTGCAGATTACAGCAGGACAGTAGGCGTTGTTGGAACTAGGTACCCCAGCGGCGCCGCCCTTTCGGCAGCCTTTGACATGGGCTTCGGCTTCGGTGTCAACGGCGTGCGTGTTGTCTCCGGGCTGGCTCTGGGCATAGACCGCCATTCCCACATAGGCAACATGGCTGCCGAGATGCCTGCCATAGCAGTGCTGGGCAACGGCATAGACGAGATTTATCCATATGCAAACCGGAAGCTGGCATACCAGATGCTTGAAGACGGAGGAGTGATATTCAGTGAGTTCGGCCCTGGAATAAAGCCGGCAAAATTCACATTCCCGCAGCGGAACCGGATTATAAGCGGCCTCTCATCGGCAGTGGTTGTGGTGCAGGCACCCAAGCGTTCCGGTGCTCTTATAACCGCCGACTTTGCGGCTGAGCAGGGAAGGGAGATATATGTTCATGAGGCAGGACTTCCGTTCCCTCAGGGAGCCGGCGGACTTGCTCTGGTGGAGCAGGGGGCCAAGAGTATTTCCGGCCCGGTGGATGTGATGATGGATTTAGGATGGGATGTCGAGATCCCAGTGTATAAGACAGACAGCCTCAAGGAGGCGGAGCAGCATCAGCTTCTCTCCTGGGAACTGGATGACAGGGCTGTGAACAACAGTGGTATTTATTATTTCAAGAGATAGAAGGAGGAGAAAATGGCCAAGAAATCAACATTGCTTATAGTAGAGTCTCCTGCAAAGGCAAAAACAATCGAACATTATTTAGGAAAAGGATATTCTGTCGAGGCATCGGTAGGGCACCTTATTGACCTGCCTAAATCCAGGATAGCAATAGATGTGGACAACAACTTTGAGCCGGAATATATAACGGTACGGGGCAAGGCTTCCATCCTCAAGGAGCTTGAGAAGAAAGCGGCAAAGGCAGACGAGGTTCTACTTGCTTCTGATAATGACCGTGAGGGAGAGGCTATCTCCTACCACCTCAAGTGTGCGCTCGAGGCCAAGAAGATTCCTGCTAAGATCGAAAGAATTATTTTCAACGAGATCACCCCGACTGCAATCAAGGCTGCGGTGAATGCTCCGCAGGACATAGACATGGGCAAGGTGAACGCCCAGAAAGCCCGCCGTGTGCTTGACCGCATTGTAGGCTACAACCTTTCTCCTATCCTGTGGAAAAAGGTGAAGAACGGCCTTTCTGCAGGGCGCGTGCAGTCTGTCGCACTCCGTCTTATATGCGACCGGGAGGCCGAGGTTCTTGCATTTACTCCAGAGGAGTACTGGAGCCTGGATGTGGAGCTTAAGAAAGGGAAAGGAAGCTTCATGGCCCAGCTTGTTCCGCAGAACGAGGATAAGATATCATTCCGCTCCAAGGCCGAGGTTGATGCATTTATGGCAGCCCTCGCCGGGAAGAAATATGTTGTCACAGATATCAAGACTGTAGACAAGATCCTCAATCCGCGGGCACCGTATACCACATCAAAGCTTCAGCAGGATGCGGCTATAAGGCTTGGATTCACATCCAAGAAGACAATGCAGCTTGCACAGCAGCTGTACGAAGGTATCAGCCTGGGGACAAACCGGGTCGGCCTTATCACCTACATGAGAACAGACTCCACCCGTATCTCCAACCAGGCTCTGGCAGATGTGCGGGATTACATAGGTAAGAACTTCCCGCAGGCACTGCCTGACCACTTCAACAACTACAGCATTGGAAAGCGGGCACAGGATGCTCACGAGGCAATCAGGCCTACTTATGTTAAATACACACCAGATTCTGTGAAGCAGTATCTGACATCAGACCAGCATAAGCTTTACAGCATAATATGGGAGCGGTTTGTCTCCTCGCAGATGAAGGACAGTGTACTGGCGGTGACCACAGTGGATATAAACTGCAATGGAAAGCCTTTCAGGACTGTTGCCTCTGTTGTCAAGGAGAAAGGTTTCCAGGCTGTGCTAAAACTGCTGGCAATCAAGGAGAAGGCAGTGCATCTGCCGGCCATTGCGGCAGGCGATGAGCTTGAGTATTCAAAGTACGAGACAGAACAGCACTTTACCCAGGGTCCATCCAGATATACAGACGCCAGCATTGTAAAGGTTATGGAGGAGAAAGGTATAGGACGTCCATCCACATATGCACCAATAATCACACTCCTTATCGAGCGCTATTATGTGGCACGGAAGAACAAGCAGCTTATCCCGACACAGCTGGGCAAGATGATAAACGAGATACTTCTGGAGAAGTTCCCGAAGATCCTGGATGTGAACTTTACTGCCGAGATGGAGCAGAAGCTGGATGATGTAGAGGAGTCCAAGGACAACTGGAGCCAGATGATAGGCGAGTTCTACAAGCCTTTCAAGGAGCAGGTGGACAACGTTATGGCAACCCTTGAGTCAAAGCGCGGAAGCATGGATGAGCTTACTGAATACAAGTGCGACAAGTGCGGCCGTCCTATGGTCAAGAAGCTAGGGCGGTTCGGCCACTTCCTGGCCTGCTCAGGATTCCCGGAGTGCAAGAACACCCAGTCTATTCCGTTCTGCAAATGTCCGCGCCCAGGTTGCGACGGCCAGATTGTTGCAAGGAAGAAGCACGGCGGAAAGGGGCGCGAGTTCTACGGATGCACCAACTATCCTAAGTGCGATTTCATAAGTGCATATAAGCCTACCAAGAAGATGTGTCCCGACTGCGGATACTTCATGGTGGAGCGGTACGAGAAGTCCAGGGGCAGTTTCTACTCCTGCAGCAACACAGAATGCAAGAACCATGTGAAGGAAGAGTGATTGAAACAGTATATCTCCTATCTTGAGAACATCCGGCACCTCTCTCCAGCCACTGTAAGAGCATACAGCGGCGACATTGCGGAGTTCATCTCCTTCATGGAGGAGTCGGGTTATTCTGTCTCAAACCCTGACAGAAACAGCGGCAGGAGATATGTGGCACATCTTTCCAAGAAAGGATTTGATGCACGGAGCATCAACCGGAAGATTTCGGCACTCCGCAAATTCTATGACTATAAGATCAGAGAGAAGGAGACAGAGTTCAACCCGTTCGACTATGTAAAGTCACAGCGTGTGGATAAGAAGCTCCCTCTCTATATGACAAAAAGCGAGCTTGAGCGGGTTGATGAGCTTGCTGTCAAGAAGGAGTCCTCCAATCCTATGCTGGGTGCACGGGACGAGGCTCTCTTCAGCTTCCTGTACGCATCGGGCTGCCGTATCTCAGAGGCTCTCTCAATCAAAATCAGAGACCTTGATTTTGCGTCTGGCCAGGTGCTTATAACTGGAAAAGGGAACAAGCAGCGGTTTGTATTCTTCGGAAGACAGACTGCAGAGATACTCAAGGCATATCTGCCGCTCCGGCAGCAGGTGGTGACAAAAGAGGGGACTGATACAGAGACCCTTTTCATAGATTACAAGGGGAATCCGCTCACAGCCCGCGGTGCCACCTGGATTTTAAGACAGTACAAGATGAATGCACATATCGACAAGAATGTGACATTGCATACATTCCGGCACACCTTTGCCACCCATATTCTGGAAAGCGGTGCCGACATCCGGGCCGTGCAGGAGCTTTTGGGCCATGCAGGGCTTTCCACCACCCAGATCTACACCCATGTGGGAATAGGGCGTCTTAAGGATATCCACAGAACTACACATCCTCATGGAAGGCTGGGGCAGAAAGGAGGAGAAAATGGAATTTAGAGGAACAACAATCCTTGCAGTAAAAAAGGATGGCAAGGTTGCAATGGCCGGCGACGGCCAGGTTACACTGGATAAGACTGTGATGAAAGGGCACGCACGGAAGGTGCGGAAAATATATGACGGCAAGATTCTTGTAGGCTTTGCAGGTGCCACAGCCGATGCATTCACCCTGTTCGAGAAGTTCGAGGGCAAGCTCAAGGAGTTCGGCGGCGACATGACCCGGGCCGCAGTGGAGCTGGCCAAGGAGTGGAGGACCGACAGAGCCCTCCGCCGCCTGGAGGCGATGCTTCTGGCTGCCGATGCAAACAAGATTCTCCTTATCTCGGGCACAGGAGATGTAGTGGAGCCCGACGAGGAGGCCCTGGCCATAGGATCAGGCGGCAACTACGCCTATGCGGCAGCCCTGGCCTTCATGCGCTCAAGCTCTGCCATGAGCGCAGCCGAGATTGCAAAATCATCCCTTGAGATCGCATCACAGATCTGCATCTATACAAACAGCAATATTATTGTGGAGGAACTCTGATGCTTGATTTTGATAAGCTTACTCCAAAGCAGATAGTAGAGGAACTTGATAAATATATAATCGGCCAGGACAAGGCGAAGCGCACTGTGGCCATGGCACTGCGGAACCGGGTGCGGCGGAAGATGCTGCCCGAGTCATTGCGGGAAGAGGTTATTCCTAAGAATATCATCATGATCGGCTCAACCGGTGTAGGAAAGACCGAGATTGCCCGCCGCCTCTCAAAGCTCTCTGGTGCTCCGTTTGTAAAAGTGGAGGCTACCAAATATACCGAAGTAGGCTATGTGGGCCGCGATGTTGAGTCCATAATCCGCGATCTTATGGCAGTAGCTGTGAATATGGTCAAGACCGAGATGCGGAGCACTGTCATGGAGGATGCGAAGGTAAGGGTGGAGGAGCAGCTCCTTGATCTTCTGCTCCCGGGAAACAAAGAGGAACAGCTCCGCGAGAAGTTCCGTAATAAGCTCAGGGACGGGGAGCTTGAGGAGCACCAGATAGAGATAGATGTGACCAGAGCAGGTTTCCAGCCCATGGAGATCTTTGCCGGCACAGGCCTTGAGGATATGGGCATCAACTTCGGAAGCATAACCGGAGTAATGGGCAACAAGAAGAAAAAACGGCGCACCACAGTGAAGCATGCCCGCGAGATTCTGCTAGAGGAAGAGATTGACAAGCTGATAGACAGCGACAAGGTTGCAGAGATTGCGAAGACACGGACCCAGGAGATGGGCATCGTATTCATAGACGAGATCGACAAGGTGGCTGGAAGGCAGAACACCAGCGGTGCAGATGTCTCCAGAGAAGGAGTCCAGCGGGATATCCTGCCTATAGTTGAAGGGTGCAAGGTGAACACCAAGTTCGGAATGGTGGACACAACCCACATCCTTTTCATTGCCGCAGGTGCGTTCCACATGAGCAAGCCTTCGGACCTTATCCCTGAGCTTCAGGGACGGTTCCCGCTTCGGGTGGAGCTTGAGCCGCTGCAGGCAGCAGAGTTCGAGAAGATTCTGACACAGCCTCAGAACGCGCTTATAAAGCAGTACAAGGCTCTTATGGAGACCGAAGATGTCAAGCTTGAGTTCACCGACGAGGCAGTGAAACGGATCGCATATATAGCACAGGAGCTCAATGCAGGCTCCGAGAACATCGGGGCAAGACGGCTGCATACAATAATGGAGCTGCTTCTGGAGGAGGTCTCCTTCGCAGCACCGGAGCTCAAGGGACAGACTATAACAGTTACGCCGCAGTATGTGGACGACAGGCTGAACGGCGTGTTAGGGGATCAGGATCTGGCAAGATATATCTTGTAGATTATATAAGTTCTTTTAGATCAGGGAGGGGTTATGAAAGGACAAATAAAGGAGTTTTTCAGCAGTATAGGACAATTCTGGAAAAAGCTTAGGCAGGCACAGAAAGTCTCGATTATCTTGATATTGGCAATTGCCTTTGCCCTTATTGTCTTCATAAGCTCAGCGGGCTCCACATCTTTCATGACTCCGCTGTTCACAGCAAAAATTGCAGACAGCACACTGCTCAACGCCATATCGCTCCGTCTTGATCAGGAGGGAGTTTCCCACAAGATTTCCGACGGAATGATCTATCTCCAGAGCAAGGGCGATGCCCAGAAGATGATTGCCCTGCTTGTCAGAGAGGACCTGGTTCCGAAGAATGCCTCCCCATGGGATGTGTTCAAGATGGACAGGTGGACCACCACCGACTTCGAGCGCAACGTGAACCTTCGGCGGGCAATCAGCCTGAGCCTTGAGCAGCATATCGAGGCCCTTGCCGATGTAGACCGGGCCAGAATAACTCTGGTTATGCCGGAAAAATCACTTTTCACCGAAGACCAGAAGGATGTCTCTGCCTCCATTATCATCACCCCCCATCCAGGCTCTGACATTGTATCAAACCCAAAGAAGATCCAGGGAATAATCAAGCTGGTCAAGTTTGCGGTGGAAGGGCTTGAGGACAAGAATATAACTATCAGCGACACAGCCGGAAATCTTCTCTCGGACTATGCAGGAATGGGCACCTCCCCAGCCATCCCTGCAGTAAAGCCTTTGACACAGGTTCCGGCAGAGCAGGATATCTTTGACAGGCTTCCTGTAGGCCGCAACATCGCATATGCAGCCGCTGTCTCTCTGGCAGTGGTGCTGCTTGCCGTAATCCTTATCCTGATTTTCGGAAAGAAGAAGAAAGAGGCCATACTGGAAGATGCGCGCAACATGGCATCCCAGAACCCGGAAGAGGTTGCACGCCTTGTAAAAACCTGGCTGTCGGAGGATTGATATGCCAAGACTGAAGAAAGCTGCAGCCATAAAAAAGCTTTCAGGCAAAGAAAAAGCCGCCATATTCCTCCTGGCGCTCGGATGCGAGCCGTCTGCACAGGTCTTCGGACATCTTAATGCCCAGGATGTGGAGATACTCTCATATCAGATAGCCTCTACCGAGAAGGTGGATTCCAACACTCTCTCCCAGGTGCTCTACGAGTTCAGAGAGCTGGCCACAGCCCGGAACTACATTGCCACAGGCGGAGTGGACTATGCCAGGAAACTGCTCTCCAAGGCCTTCGGAGAGAAGCGGGCCGACGAGATTATCCAGAAGATATCGGTATTCCTCCACAAGAAGCCGTTTGAATTTGTCAAGCGTGTGCAGAGCGACCGCCTTGTATCGTTCCTCAAGTTCGAGCAGCCCCAGACTATTGCCCTGGTTCTTGCATATCTTGAGCCCGAGGCCGCATCCAGAATCCTTTCGGCACTGCCCAGAAGCATCCAGTCCGATGTGGCACGGCGCATTGCAGTCATGGACAGGACATCTCCCGAGATGCTGCGCAACGTGGAGAAAGTGCTTGAGAAGAAGCTTGCCCTCTTTGACCTTTCCGGCTACAAGGAGGCTGGCGGTATAGAGAGCATGATGAATATCCTGAACCGGATGGACAGGAAGACAGGTGCCGACATCCTTTCCGATATCCGCCGGAGCAACACAAAACTCTCAGAGGAACTGGCATCCCAGATCCTTGTGTTTGATGATTTAGTCAAGATAGATGATGAGATCCTGTGCTCTGTCCTTGCAGGTGTCTCATCCGATGACATAGCAAAAGCATTGAGGACAGCAAGCTACGAGGCACGCGAGAAAGTATTGGCAAACCTTGATCCGGAACGTTCCCAGATTCTATCCCAGCCCGATTCCAAGCCTATAAGACTCAAGGAGATAGAGGAGTCCCAGCGCCAGATACTGGCTGCCGTCAGAAAAGCAGGAGGCCCTAAATGACAGATGTATTCAAAGCCATAGATGTGGAAGAGCTGGAAAGAGCTTCCCATATAGATGTCCAGGCAGAGAGCAGAAACCTTATGGTGCAGCTGGAGAAAGCCAGCGGCGATGCCGCACGGATCCGTCAGGAGGCAAAGTCCGAGGCCGAGAGAATCAGAACCCAGGCCTACGAAGAGGCAAAGAAAGAGGGCTTTGCAAAAGGGGAGAAGGAAGGCTTCGAGAAAGGGCTTGACCAGGTTAACAGACTTATAAGCCAGCTCGAGGTCATAACCCGCGATGTCGATGAGTGCAAGCGGAATATCCTTGAGAATGCCAAGCACGATATCGTTGACCTGGCAGTTGAGATTGCGGGAAAGGTTGTGAAGGCGTCGTGTGCAAAGCAGCGTGATATTGCGGTGCGCAATGCCGAGTATGCCCTTGGGCTCCTCAAGGAGAAGAGTCCTGTGGTGCTCCGTGTGAACCTGGCCGATATGGATGTGGCAAGGGAATACCGTTCCCTTCTTCTTAATATGTTCGACAAGGTGGAATCTATAAAAATAGCCGAAGACCATTCGGTGGAGCAGGGTGGCTGTGTGGTGGAGAGCACCACAGGGGGCGTAGATGCCAGGATTTCCACCCAGCTTTCTTCTATCAGGAGCAGCCTGCATGAAGAGTGATCTTGAGCGTTTTGTCCGGATAATAGAGAATTCACAGCCCTGCCGCTACACAGGCATGGTGACCAAGGTTACAGGCTTTATGATAGAGAGCATAGGGCCACAGGCCATGGTAGGAGAGCTGTGCCAGATATATCTGCCCGAGAAAGAGAACCCTGTGCCGGCTGAGGTTGTTGCAATAGACGGCTCCAAGGTGCGTCTAATAACCTATGGCAGCGCTGTGGGAATCCAGATGGGATGCCAGGTGGTGGCCACAGGACGCAGCCTCGGAATACCTATGACCAACTCGCTGTTGGGACGCGTAATAGACAGCATGGGAAATCCGTTGGACGGCAAGGGGCCGATAGGCTTCGGAAAGAAAAAGTCTGTATTCGGCACCCCGCCTGATATCCTTAACCGCCAGATGGTGCAGGAGAGCGTGGAGACGGGAGTCCGCTCCATAGATTCCCTCCTTACAGTAGGGCTTGGCCAGCGGCTTGGAATATTCTCTCCAGCAGGTACAGGTAAGACCACACTTTTAGGAATGATAGCCCGGAACACCCAGGCCGATATAAATGTCATAGCGCTTGTAGGCGAGCGTGGCCGCGAGGTGGGGGAGTTCATAAGGAACGACCTTGGCGAGGAGAAGCTGGCCAAGTCAGTTGTGGTTGTATCAACCTCTGACACATCCCCGGTTTGCCGTGTCCGCGGCGCTTATACTGCTGTAACTGTGGCAGAGCATTTCAGGGACCAGGGAAAGAATGTCATGCTTTTCTTCGATTCCCTTTCCCGTTTTGCCAGGGCTCAGAGCGAGATAGGTCTCTCTATCGGAGAGGTTCCTGCGACCAGAGGCTATCCGCCGTCGGTATTCACCGAGATGCCCAAGCTTCTTGAGCGGTGTGCGAACTCAGACAAGGGAACCCTCACAGGCTTCTTCACTGTGCTGGTGGAAGGGGATGACAGGGACGAGCCTATCTCAGACAGCGCAGAGGGCTTCCTGGACGGCCATATAATCCTCTCGAGAAAACTTTCCGAGGCAGGCCACTATCCGGCTGTGGATGTGCTTCAGTCTGTCTCCAGAAGCGCTGTGCGTGTTGCTCCTGCCAACCTGCTCAAGGCTGCCGAGGTGATAAAGCATCACATGGCTGTCTACCGCGATGCAGAGGATCTTATTAATGTGGGTGCGTACAACCGTGGCACAAACAGAGCCATAGACCTTGCTATAGAGAAGCATGATATGATAGACCGGTTCCTTATCCAGGATCTCAAGGAGAAGGCCTCCTTCCAGGAGAGCATGGATAACGCTATGTCCATAGCAGGCATCCGATGAAGAAAGAGTTCCGGCTGGAAAAGCTTTTAGAGATCCGAATCATGGATGAGCGGTATGCCGCCGCAAAGCTTTCCGATATCGATGCCCGGCTCAACCAGCTTCAGAACGACCTTGATAAAATAAAGAAAAAACAGTCACAGCTCTATGCCGATTTTGTAAGCTCCATCCAGACTCCTGGGAGCCTTGCCCCTCTGCAGGCTCATCTCACATCTCTCAAGGAAGAGGCGCTGGAGCTGGAAAAACAGCTTGAGATTATAAAAAAAGAGAAGGCAGAGGCCAACGCCGTCTATGCAGATGCCCTGAAAAAACGGAAAATTCTTGAGAATCTGAAAGAGAAAACCCAAGTCTAAAGCAAAAATCGGTAAATTTTCTTGACATATATTCCTCAAAAAGCGTATAATAAATCAAATTTTGGTAAATTTTTAACTTTTTCAGAGGAAAATATGGAAGCTGGCTATAAAAAAGGGGCAGAAATACTCATAGACAAACTCCACAAAGAGGGAGTTGAATACATTTTCGGTTATCCTGGGGCAAGTGCCATCGATATCTTCGATGCGCTCCTGGAATCGCCTATCAAATTCATGCTGGCCCGGCACGAGCAGGGGGCAGTGCATATGGCAGACGGCTATGCCCGTGCCACCGGAAAACCAGGAGTAGTGCTTGTAACATCAGGCCCGGGTGCCACCAACACAGTATCTGGCATCTTCACTGCCAAGATGGACTCTGTCCCGCTGGTCATAATCTGCGGCCAGCAGTCGGTTGCCAACCTGGGTACCGATGCCTTCCAGGAGGTTGATGTATCAGGTATCACATTCCCTATAGTCAAACATTCTTATCTTATAAAGAAAGCTGTCGACATCCCTAGGATTGTCAAGGAGGCCTTCATCATAGCCCGCACCGGCCGTCCGGGACCGGTTCTTATCGACATTCCTAAGAATGTGGCAGAGTTCCCTATACCGGTGAACACACCCGACACCTGCGACCTGCCCGGCTACAAGCTGGACGGGGAGCCCAACCTGGGCAAGGTTATGGCTGCAGCCGACTATCTGGTTGATGCAAAACGGCCGGTGCTTCTTGTGGGGCACGGCGCCCTTATATCGGGCGCATGCCAGGCGGTGCGCACCTTTGCCGAGAAGATGCAGATCCCGGTGGCAAACACACTGCTGGGCAAAGGTGTGTTCCCAGAGACACATCCGCTGTCTCTGGGCATGGCAGGAATGCATGGCACCGCCTATGCCAACAAGGCCCTTGAGGAGTGCGACCTGGTTATGTCCATCGGCTCACGGTGGGACGACCGCATTGCAGGCACCCCTGCCACATTCTGTCAGGGTGCTGTAAAGATTCATATAGATATAGACCCGTCGGAGATAGACAAGACTATAAAGGTTGATGTAGGAATAGTAGGCCAGGCAAAGCGTGTCATGGAGATTCTCTGCGGTCTCTGTGCCAGAGGGGATACCGAAGCCTGGATAAAGCGGATCAAGAAGCTTAAGAAGGAGTTTCCCCTCAAATATCGCAAGGGTACAAAAGTAAAGGTTCCCCATGTTGTGGAGGAGCTCTTCAGAATTACAAAAGGGCAGGCTATTGTGGCTACCGATGTAGGGCAGCATCAGATGTGGGCCGCCCAGTACTACAAGGCCGATTTCCCCAACCAGTGGCTCTCATCGGGCGGTGCCGGCACCATGGGCTTCGGCTTCCCGGCAGCCATAGGGGCCCAGATCGGGTGTCCCGACCGTGTGGTTGCCGCAATTGTGGGCGACGGCGGCTTCCAGATGACTATGGAGGAGCTGGCTGTAATAGCTGTTAACAAGCTGCCGGTAAAGATATTCATAATGAACAATCACTTCCTCGGTATGGTGCGGCAGTGGCAGAACATATTCTACGGCAACCGCCTCTCCTGCGTGGAGATGGTGGGGAACCCAAACTTTGTGCAGCTGGCCAAGAGCTACGGCATCAAGGGCTATTCCATCCGCCGTTCTGCCGATGTGCGGCGCATCATGAAGTCGGCCATGGCCTACAAAGGGCCTGTTGTGGTGAATGTGGAGGTGGACCGGGAGGCCAATGTCTATCCTATGGTTCCGGCCGGAAAGCCTTTGAGCGGAATGATTCTTGAGCAGGAGAAGCGGAATGAAAAGTAATAGAAAGCATGTCATAAGCCTTTTAGTGAGCAACAAACCCGGTGTGCTCATCAGGATATCATTAGTGTTTGCCCGGCGCGGTTACAACATCGACAGCCTGGTTGTGTCGGAGGAGACCGACCCACGCTTTTCCCGTATGACTATCACAGCAACAGGGGACAAGGCGATCCTGGACCTTATCATAGAGCAGCTCAACAAGCTGGTGGATGTCATCTCTGCAAAGGACTACACCGATGTGGACACCATAGAGAGGGAGCTCTCGATCCTCAAGATAGACTGTGCCCCCGAGAAGCGGGCCGATATCTTCCCTCTGGTGGAGGTATTCAAGGGAAAGATCGTGGACATCGGAAGCCAGACCATCACCTTTGAAGTATCGGGCCCAAGCGAGCGTATGGAGGCGGTTAAGACCACCTTTGCCCCCTATGGAATCAGGGAGAGCGTCCGCACCGGAAAAGTTCTTATGATACGTGGCGATGAGACTACAGGCTTCTGACGGAGGTAACTATGAAAGAGATTGACAATGCCCTTAAGAACGAGGGAGATGTGAATATCTCCCCGGAGCGGCTCAGGTGGCAGAAGGAGCATATCGGCCCCGAGACTCAGGCTATTCTGGATGAAGATGAGAAATACTTCCTCAAGCAGTCTCTCTCCACCCCATGCATGAACGCCCTTAAAGGGGCAAAAGGGGCCTGGATAGAGGATATAGAGGGGCGCAGATACATCGATTTCCACGGTAACAACGTGCATCAGGTGGGATACGGCAATCCCGATGTGATAGCTGCGGTAAAAAAGCAGCTGGATGAGCTTCCGTTCTGTCCGCGCAGATACACCAACCAGGTGGCTGTGGACTTTGCGAAGAAGATTGCATCCCTTACCCCCGGAAACCTCAACAAAGTGCTCTTTGCTCCCGGCGGTGCAGAGGCCAACTCCATGGCAATAAAGCTGGCCCGTGTTGTCACAGGCAAGTACAAGACTATCTCAATGTGGGACTCCTTCCACGGTGCTACCCTTGATACTATCTCCCTGAGCGGCGAGACTGTGTTCCGCAAGGGAATCGGACCCCTTATGTGCGGTACCGAACATGTGCCGCCACCAGACATCCACCGCCGGTTCATGGATATCGGAAAGCCGGAGGAGTGGGAGATCCTGTGGGCAAAATATGTGGAATACATAATGGAGAAGGAGGGTGATGTGGCTGCTGTCATTTCCGAGCCTATGCGGAGCACCCCCTATATACCTTCCAAAGAATATTGGCAGATAATCCGCAGGGCCTGTGACAAGTATGGTACCCTCCTTATATTCGACGAGGTGCCCCATGCCCTTGGACGCACAGGTCAGTGGTTCACATGCCAGAACTTCGATGTCACCCCTGATATCCTGGTGATAGGCAAGGGGCTTGGGGGAGGAGTGTTCCCGATTGCGGCCATGATTGCAGATGAGAAGCTGGATGTGGCCGGCGATATCGCGCTGGGGCACTTCACCCACGAGAAATCGACACTGGGTGCCGCAGCCGGTCTTGCAGCCATCAACTACATAGAGAAGCACAACCTCATAGAGCATTCCCGGAAGCTGGGAGCTTACACATTAGAGCAGGCACAGAAGATGATGGAGCGCCATCCTCTTATCGGGTCAGTCCGCGGAATCGGCCTTTTCATCGGTATAGAGCTTGTGAAGGACAGAGAGAGCAGGGAACCTGCTGTTGAAGAGGCAGAGAAGGTTATGTACAAGTGCCTTTCCGGTGGTGTCAGCTTCAAGCTTACCATGGGGAATATAATCACATTGACTCCTGCGCTGGTAATTACCAAGGAGGAGATGGACTTTGCCCTGGGTGTGATTGAGAAGGCTATAGAAGAGGTGAGCAGGGAGAGCTGAACCTTATTTCCGCTTCCTGCTTTTCCGCTCCGGTTTTCTTTCCCGGTGTGCCAGTGTGATAGTCGGCAGATCCGGGTTCTTCCGTGATGCATCCACTGCTGCAAGGCCTGCTTTCTCAGGCACTGTGGCAAAGGAGAAGTTGCCTTTTATAGCAACATCATCAATCAGGTTGCCCTTTATCTTCATAAGCTGTGCCAGGAACTTCACCAGCTCCCGAGGGCCTATATTGTCGTCCTTTCCCCATCCTATGTGGAGCCGTACAGTGCCAGGCTTGATCTCAGGCTTGTAGCCATCTGCTTTTCGGCTGCCGCGGCCTTTGCCTTCCGGCTGCCAGTCGTCCTGTTCGGAATCTTTGCCTTTTCGCTTTCTGTCCCATGGCTTTTCTTTATCACGCTTCCGCTTCGGCTCCTCAAACTGCTCAATATCGCGGTAGCGTTCAGTGTCAAAGATATCCCCGTATGCGCTTGAGAGCAGTGCTCTTACAGTGTTTCCTGCCCCCATGCCGGCAATAAGCTTGTCTGCAAAGGCTGCGATTATATCCTTCTCTTTCTGGTTTCCACCTGGAGCCCTGTATTCCTGGTCTTTTGCCTCCAATGTCTGCTCAAGCCGCTGGCAGCGCACCTGCAGGATAGACATGACCTCTGGCACCTTGACCACATGTATGGAACTGCCCAGAATATGCTCTGACTTCCTGTTGTACTCTTTTATCCTGTACCTGATGGTCGGGCGGATGAAGCTGATTGCTGTCCCTTTCTCACCGGCTCTTCCGGTACGTCCAATGCGGTGTATGTAGCTGTCAAAGTTGTGGGGCAGCTCCCAGTTGATCACATGGGTCAGCCTCTCCACATCGATTCCGCGGGCCGCAACATCGGTGGCTATAAGGATTGTTGTAAGCTTATTCTTGAAACGGCGGAGAGTCCTCTCCCTGGCCTCCTGTGACAGGTTTCCATGGAGTGCCTCGGCAGGGTAGCCGTCCTCCATAAGGCGCCGTGCCACCTCGTCAGCCTCTATCTTGGTCGGGCAGAATACAAGGCCGTGGAAGTTCTCGGTTGAGTCCACAATGCGCTTCAGAGCCTCAAGGCGGTCATCTGCCTTAAGCAGGATAGCCTCCTGGTTCACCAGTATCTCTTCCTCTTCCGGCACATCCTCTGCAATGATCTCGGTCTTTCCCAGCTGCTCATCCACAATCTTCATGATGGGGGCGGGGAGGGTTGCGGAGAAGAGGGCCACCTTCTTGTCTGGATTTGCACAGTCAATTATCTTCTTGACATCGTCGATAAAGCCCATGTCCAGCATCTCATCGGCCTCGTCGAGGATAAGATACTTTATCTCGGAAAGGTCAAGGCTGCCACGGTCTATGTGGTCCTGTACTCTTCCAGGGGTGCCCACTACAACCTCGGTCCCTTTCTCCAGGTTCCGCAGCTGAAGTCCTATTGATGCACCTCCATACACTGCTGTGATCCGCGGGTAGCGGTTTGTGGTGAGCGATCTTATCTCGTTTGATATCTGCAGCGCCAGCTCCCGTGTTGGGGCCAGTATAAGGGCCTGTGGCCTTTCGGCAGGTGATGTCAGCTTGTTCACCAGCGGCAGCCCGAATGCGGCTGTCTTGCCGGTTCCTGTGCGTGCTTTAACTGCTATGTTTGTATCCTCTGCCAGAAGCCGTGGAAGAATCATCTCCTGCACTGGTGTTGGATGGATAAATCCTTTTCTCTCTATTGCCTTCAGAACTGCCTCGGAAAGAGGGTAGTCTGAAAATCGTGTCTCTGTGTTCTGTTCCATTGAGTACAGAATAGCAGTAAAAGAAATAAATATCTATCAGTTGATTGTTAAATTTCTGCTGTTCTTCTTTTACTGTGCCTGTAAGCAATTAGAAAGTTTTTTAATTTTGTTGAGCGAAAATTGAAGCAAAATGAACATTTTCGCAGTTATAGATAATAAACGTCTTTCAGGAGGAAGGGTATGTCGGAAATAAGCAGCTTCCTTGGGATATCGATCTATATGTTCTTTGACAATCTGAATACACCCCATTTTCATGCCTTATATAAAGGGGTTGAGGGACTCTTTTTCATTCCTCTGGTTAAATATGAGAGAGGGAAACTGCCGCCAGGAATAGTCGGCCTTGTAAAAGAGTGGGCAGAGCTCCATAAGAAGGAGCTCCTGGAAAACTGGAGTATTCTGAAGGCAACAGGAAGTTGCCAGAGGATTGAGCCTTTGGTATAGGAGGAAGGTAGATTAACCTTTCTGTTCCGGTTCTGGCTTTTTCTCTGGCTCGGTGATCTCCTCATATACCCGGGAGATCCGCAGCAGCGAGATGTAAGGAGGGGAGAGGAACAGGCAGAATGGCTCTGACTTCTGATATGCCAGTGTCTTTACCTTGCACACCTCGTAGAAGCTCTTTGGAATAGTCAGCTGTGCCGCCTCGTTCTCCTTGAGCCCCAGCACCTGGAAAACCAAGTTGCCGGCTGAGTCGGTGCACTCAAAGAAAGCCCGTATCTCGTTCTCAGGCTTCTGGTCTGCCTCTATCTTTGATACCATGTAGTACTTTATCACCTCGATGACACGGTCGTCGAAGCCTTCGTTGATAACTTTGAGCTTTTCGGCCAGTTCAGGGAATCCTATTACTATGCGTCCATCCTTCTTGAAGCAGTATTTGGAGGTGCCCCGCAGATAGTCGTCCCTCATCCTCTCGGGGAGGAACTGGATATCAATCTTCTTTCCCTCGTGCTTTACTGTAAAAGGGAACTCGGGGTGCAGAGCCTTGCCGCACTTGGGACACTTTACCTCCATGAAGCTTCCGGCCATTATCCGGTTGGCAGCTTCTGGAGCCTGTGCAAGGTCCACAACCTCGTCGTATTCAAAATCCACCGGCGCATAGCAGGTGCATGGAACTTTAACTTTCATATTTCCTCCGTCACTTCTTTATCAGGAAGATCACATCGTTGAACAGTGTGAATATCATAAGAGTTATCAGAAAAGCAAATCCGATTATCTGGTAGCGTACAGCAATCTTGGGCTGGAACTTCTTGCCCCTGATCATCTCGATGAAGCAGAAGAATATCTGGCCTCCGTCCAGGGCAGGGATAGGGAGCAGGTTCATGAAGAACAGCGCAATATTGATAAGGGCCACAAAGTTGAGGAACATGGCAAGACCCTCGCTGATTCCCTCGGCAAAGCCCTGTTTTGTGATCTCGCCCAGCATATAGGTAATCCTGATAGGGCCTGATACAGCCTGGTTAAGATTGACTCCGGCAAAGAGAAGCTTGAGGCTCCGCACAGTAAGGGACAGTGTCTTTAATGATTCAGTTACACCTTTGTGAACCGCCTGGAAGACATTGAGAGGAGGGCTCCTGTAGGTCTGCATCTGGAACGACAGCCCCGGATCCACCAGCCCGGAATCGTTGTAGTCCAGCACCTGGGTCAGCTTTTTCTCAGCTCCATCCCTTAGGACAGTAAGCTCAATCTGAGCAGGCTTGGTCCACAGCACCTTTACAAAGTCCATGTACTGGGTCACTTTCTCGCCGTTGGCAAACAGTATGGTGTCTCCGCTCTTGAGTCCTGCAATATATGCAGAAGAGCCTTCCCGCACTGTGCCTACCACCGGGTCTATCCATGGGTATATTCCTACCTGGCCTGCTCCTGTCGATTTGTCCAGTTTTGGGGTTATGGAGAGCTTGAGTATCTCGCCATTTCTGTCAACAGTCAGCTCAAGCGGTTCCTGTGCTTTGGTTGCTATAGCCTCCCTCAGATCCTGGAAATGCTCTATATTTTTTCCGTCAACAGCAATAATGTAGTCGCCGGTCTTAAGCCCAGCCTGGTCTGCCGCAAAGGGGCCTGACTCCTGTGCATATTCCGAGGCCAGCACAATCCGGTTCGGAGGGCTGGTAGTGGTGATTCCGCCCATCCATACAATGGAGAAGCAGATTATGGCGAACACCAGGTTCATGAAAGGGCCTGCGAAGTAGATTATAGCTTTCTTCCATGCAGGGGCTGCGTTCAAGGCTCCGGTGTTGTCCTCATATACAGTGTCGTCATCGAGGATCTCCTCGCCCTTCATCTTGCAGTAACCGCCCATAGGTAGCAGCGAGATGCAGTATTCGGTATCCCCTTTCTTAAATGAGAATATTTTTTTGCCCCAGCCTATGGAGAAGGCAAGAACCTTGACTCCGCACAGCTTGGCGGCCAAGAAATGACCTGACTCATGGAAGAACACCACCAGGCTCAGGCCGAAAATTCCAATTATTATGCTAAACATAGATATACAATAAGATAATAATAAATCGGCGCAGAGAAAATAAGTGAATCGATATTATCCATTATTCCGCCCCGGCCAGGGATATAGTTGCCTGAATCCTTGACATGGGAGGAGCGTTTCATGGCCGATTCTATAAGGTCGCCTGCAGGTGCCACTATGCCGATTACAGCGCTTATGAGTATGGCCTTGAAAATGGAGCCGCCGAATATAGGGGCGCCCATATAGTAGATTACGACTGCACCAACTATTGAGAAGATGAAGCCGCCGATAAAACCGATAAGGCTCTTCTTAGGGCTTACCGGGAAGATGTTCCGGGTTGATTTACCCCACAGCATGCCGAACACATAGGCAAAAATATCGTTGCAGAAAACCATGACCAGGAAACCTACCAGGGTCCATGCCGGATGGGGCAGGGTGGTAAGCTTTGTGGCATAGGCGAAGAAGAATCCCGGGTAGAAGACCAGGGTTATCAGCGCCTGGATATTTCTGTTTATATGCTCAAACTGATTCTCGCGGGCAAATATCTGATATGTGAAGATGATGACGAGCAGAATTCCCACAGCTATGGCAAGGGTTCCCATGCCCACAATCTCTGCACATTCCAGATAGTTTACAATTGAAATAATAAGCGGAATGAGAAGAACCAGGATATTCTCGTCCATATCCTGATCTGCAGTAAGTATGTGCCACATCTCCTTGGAGCCGACAATCATAAGTGCGGTACTGATGATATGCGCCACAATATGGTTGGCAAATGTAAGGAGGAAAAGGCTTGCGAAAAGGACAGGAATAACAGTGAAGATAAGAAGCACTCTCTTTGTAAGATTATTCATTTTGTCTCTGTCACCCCTCCAAAACGCCGTGAACGGGAGGCAAATGCATCAACTGCTTCCTTAAGGTCTTCCTCCTGCCAGTCGGGCCAGTACTTCTTGCTGAAATACAGCTCGCTGTAGGCACTTTCCCAGAGCAGGAAGTTGCTTATTCTAAGCTCGCCCCCGGTTCTAATTATAAGGTCAGGATCGGGAATCTCGGGATGATCCATGGCAGATGAGAGCTTCTCTTCTGTTATCTCGCTCTCTCCCTGCTCCTGGAGCTTTCTCACAGCCCGAACTATCTCGTCCCTGCCTCCGTAGTTGATCACAAGGTTTGCGGTCATGCCGGAAAAGTCTTTGGTAAGCTCCTCCACATCCACAATCTCCTTCTGAACCACTTCAGGCAACCTCTCAAGGGAGCCTGTGTGGACAACTCTTATGTTGTTATCCTTATAGAAGGAAAACTGCTCCCTCAGGTGTTTTTTCAACAGCTGCATAAGGAATTTCACTTCAGTCTCGGACCGCTTCCAGTTCTCGGTGGAGAAGGTGTAGAGGGAGAGGTACTTTACTCCCATATCGCTGGCAGCCTTGGCTATCCGCTTTGCTGTGCGCACTCCCTCTGAATGACCAAAGGTGCGGGGTTTTCCCCGCTCCTTTGCCCAACGGCCGTTGCCGTCCATGATAATTCCTATATGCATCAGATTTCCATTATCTCTTTTTCTTTTGCTTCTGCAATCTTGTTGATCTCGCCGATATACTTGTCGGTCATCTTCTGAACTGCATCTGCTCCAGATTTTTCCTGATCCTCGCTGATATCTCCAGCCTTCTGCTTCTTCTTAAGCTCATCGTTGGCCTCCCGGCGGATGTTCCGGATTGCCACGCGGCTGTTCTCTGCGATGGACTTTGCCTGTTTTGCAAGCTCTTTTCTCCGCTGCTCTGTCAGTGGCGGGATATTCAGTCTGATGACCTTGCCGTCGTTGTTAGGGTTAAGTGAAAGGTCGGACTGGAGAATTGCCTTCTCGATATCCTTCATAATGCTCTTGTCCCATGGCTGGATTACAACCAGACGAGCCTCTGGGATAGAGATGGTTGCCACCTGGTTGAGCGGGGTAGGCTTACCGAAGTAACTGACGCTTATTTTGTCGAAAAGGGAAGCAGAAGCACGTCCTGTTCTGATTGCGCCCAGCTCTTCGCTCAAGGCTGCAACAGACTTTTTCATCTTATCTTCTGTTTTAGCTTTTACTGTTTCCATAGCGTACTCTGTTCAGGCATTCTCGCCAAGTTTGAAATAAACAAATTCTGCGATCTCAAGCTTTCCACCGGCTGCTTTTGCTGTCTCTGCCAGAACCTGGGAAACCTTCTTCTTGTCATCCTTGACAAATGCCTGGTCAAGGAAGCAGATCTCTGCAAAGTGCTTGTTCAGCTTGCCCTTGAGGATACCAGCTTTTACATTGTCAGGCTTGGATGCAACTTTCTCGTCCTGATCCATCTGAGCCTGGAAGATCTCGGTCTGCTCCTTGATGTAGTCTGCAGAGATCTTGTCTGGAGAAAGGGCAACTGGTGCGAATGCTGCTACATGCAGTGCGCAGTCGAATGCGAATGTCTTTACAGCCTCGTTGTCGAACAGAGCCTTGCTGTCTCCCTTGAACTTAACCAGAACACCGATGTTTCCTACGCCGTGTACATATGCAGTAACATACTCGTTATCTGCAATGTCCAGAACCTTGAACCGAGCAAGTGTCATGTTCTCTTTGATGATTCCGATAGCCTCGGTAACCAGTGTGGAGAGACCCTCTGTCACTGTTGTGGCTCCGGTTGCGATGATCTCGCCGGCCAGCTTGTCGCCAAGCTCGATGAATTTCTCGTTTCTTGATACAAAGTCGGTCTCGCAGTTGAGCTCAAGGATAACAGCCTTGTTTCCCTGGATCTTTGTGAAGATCTTTCCTTCTTTTGTAGCTCTTGTGCTCCGCTTTGCAGCTGCTGCCAGGCCTTTCTCCTTAAGGATCTTTACAGCCTGTTCGATATTTCCTTCTGCCTCAATGAGAGCTTTCTTGCAGTCGCCCATTCCGGCGCCGGTCTTCTCTCTTAAGTTTTTAACATCAATAGGTTTAATTTCCATTATTGTACTCCTTATTTGTCCTCGAACTTGTCCTCGTCGATTCCGAACTTGTTCTCTTCCTCTTCCTGCTTATCCTCGGCCTTTTCCTCAGGAACATAGTTGGAGTAATCTTCGTCTGTGAACTTGCCGCTCTTCTTCTCGCCCATCACCTCTTCCATGGTAGGCTCTTCCTCTTCCTTCTCTGCTGCTCCCTCAACTGCAGGTGCCTCTTCGCCCTCGATGTTCTCGATTACCTGGAGACCGATCTCGTTGTCAGCCTCTACAACTGCGTTTGCAATGATAGAAGTGAACAGTGTGATAGCTCTGATTGCATCGTCGTTGCCCGGGATAGGGAAGTCGATTCCCTCTGGGTTGCAGTTTGTATCTACGATAGCTACGATAGGAATGTGGCACTTGCGCGCTTCTGCAACTGCGATAGCCTCTTTCTTTGTATCGATGATGAAGATGACTCCTGGGAGATCCTTCATCTCTTTGATACCTGCGAGGTTCTTGTCCAGCTTTGCCTTCTCCTTCTGAAGAAGAGCAACCTCTTTCTTGGTCAGGCTCTCGAAGGTGCCGTCAATCTCCATCTTCTCAATTTTCTTGAGCCGGTTGATTGATTTCTTGATTGTTGCGAAGTTGGTGAGCATACCACCGAGCCAGCGGTTGTTAACATAGTACATGTTACATCTTGTGGCTTCTTTCTCGACTGCCATCTGTGCCTGTTTCTTGGTTCCGATGAAAAGGACAGACTTTCCGTCTTTGACTGTTGATCTGATGAACTCATACGCATCCTTGATGGCTGTGATGGTCTTCTGAAGATCGATGATGTGAATTCCGTTGCGCTCTGCGAAGATGAACTTCTTCATCCGAGGGTCCCAACGTTTTGTCTGATGGCCGAAATGTACACCAGACTCCAGCAGATTTTTCATTGTTACTACTGCCATTTTTCCTCCTAAATTGCGGCGTTATACACCGCTCCATCTCTTTTTCTCGTGCTGTCTGTGACAGCCGGAAGATTAATTTGCAGGATACCCTGCATGATGCATTATATTAAATAATTTAGATAATGGCAAGCCTATAACGTTGCTGAAAGAACCGTGGATTCTCTCCACAAGTTTTCCACCCTTGTGCTGTATCCGGTAGGCACCGGCAGCCCCCTGCCATTCTCCTGTCGCAAGATAGTTCTCTATATCCTCATTGGACAGCGTTTTGAAATGAACCTCCGAGATATCGCTTTCAGAGTAGAGCCTGCCGGTGGTGCGGTCCAGGAATGCCACCCCGGATATCACAGTGTGCATCTTGCCGGAGAGCGCTTTCAGGAAGGCTCTGGCCTCATCTATGTCGGCCGGCTTGCCGATAGGCTTTCCCTGGAAAACAACCAGGGTGTCGGCTGCTATTATCCATTTCTCTTTGTGCTCCGGGTGCTGGGCATGGCAGGCCAGAGCCTTCTTCTCGGCCAGATTCTGTATCTCTTTCTCGGGGTTCACCCAAGGGATAGCCTCGTCAATGTCTGCGGGGAGGGGAATCAGGGAGAAGCCTTCATTCTCAAGAAGTTCTCTCCGACCTTTGGACTGGGAAGCAAGGATTATTGTATCCATCAGCCTATCTCCCTGAGCCGCTCTATCTCGTCACGGAGCACAGCAGCCTCCTCGAACTCAAGGTTCTTGGCATGCTCCAGCATCTCCTTCTCCAGCGCCTTTATAAGCTTCTTCCGCTCCTTGGGCTCCACAATGTTGAAGCTGTCCCGCATAACCTGGACATTCACTTCCTCGGCCTTCCGCTTCTCCTCCTGAACCCGCACCAGTATGTCCTGGACGCTCTTCTTTATGGTGGTAGGTGTTATGCCGTGCTCTGTATTGTATGTCTGCTGGATTGCCCGGCGGCGCTGGGTCTCGGCTATGGCCTCGGCCATTGCGTCGGTGGTTTTGTCGGCATACATTATCACTTTGCCGTTCACGTTCCGGGCTGCGCGTCCTATGGTCTGAATAAGGGAGGTTGCAGAGCGGAGGAACCCGATCTTGTCCGCATCCATTATTGCAATAAGGGAGACCTCTGGGATATCAAGACCTTCGCGCAGCAGGTTTATTCCTACCAGCACGTCGCATTTTCCGGTGCGCAGTTCCTTGATTATCTCAACACGCTCGAAAGTCTCAATCTCGGAGTGCATGTAGCGTACTTTCAGCTCCAGAGAGCTCAAATAATCGGTCAGATCCTCGGCCATCTTCTTGGTAAGGGTGGTTATGAGCACACGGTCCCCAGCCTTGATCCTCTCCTTTATTTCTTTATAGAGGTCTTCTATCTGATTCTTTGTGGGGCGCACAACTATTTCAGGATCCAAGAGGCCGGTAGGGCGGATTATCTGCTCCACAACATTCTCTGCCTTCTGGTATTCCTCGGGGCCCGGGGTGGCTGATACATAGATTACCTTATCCTGCATCGCCTCGAACTCAGGGTACTTGAGTGGGCGGTTGTCCATGGCAGACTTGAGGCGGAAACCGTGGTCGTAGAGGGTCTGCTTGCGGGAGTGGTCTCCCTCGTACATAGCCCGCACCTGTGACAGTGTCACGTGGGACTCATCCACAAATAAAAGGAAGTCATTCTTCGGGAAGTAGTCTATGAGGCAGAACGGCCGTTCCCCCTCCTTGCGCCCTGTAAGATGGCGGGAGTAGTTCTCTATGCCGCTGCAGTAGCCCATCTCCTCCATCATCTCTATATCGTATTCGGTGCGGGACTTAATACGCTGGGCCTCCAGCACCTTGTTGGCAGCCATAAGCTCGTCGTAGCGCTCCTCCATCTCCTCCCGGATGCTATCCATGGCGCTCTTAAGCTCATCGGGCGGCACCACAAAGTGCTTGGCAGGGTAGACAGTTATGAACTCGTAGTCGCCGGAGTCGGCCCTGGTTATTGGGTCAAACTCTGTTATTTTGGAGATCTCGTCCCAATCGAACTCAATCCGGTAGGCCATCTTGGAGTAGGCTGGGAATATCTCTATGGAATCGCCGTGGATTCTGAAGTTTCCCCGTTCCCCGACTGCATCGTTCCGCTCGTACTGCATATCTATAAGCTGTCTTGCCATAAGTGATATGTTCCGCTGCTCGCCCACCTTGAGCACCAGACGCATCTCGCTGTATGTGGTAGGGTCGCCTAAGCCGTAGATACAGGAGACTGTGGAGACAATTATCACATCGCTGCGCTCCAGGAGGGCAGAGGTGGCGGCCAGACGGAGACGCTCAATCTCGTCGTTTATGCTTGCATCTTTTTCTATATATAAGTCTTTGGATGGGACATAGGCCTCAGGCTGATAGTAGTCGTAGTAGGAGACAAAGTATTCAACCGCGTTGTCTGGGAAGAAGTCCTTGAACTCACGGTAAAGCTGTGCCGCCAGGGTCTTGTTGTGGGAGAGGACAAGGGTAGGCTTTCCCACCTTCTCGATGATCTTGGCCATGGTGAAAGTCTTTCCCGATCCAGTCACCCCTTTGAGAATCTGTTTCTTGTATCCTTTTCTTATCCCCTCAGACAGCTCTGCTATGGCCTTTGTCTGGTCACCTGCCGGCTGGTAGGGGGCAACAGCTTTGAAAACTCCCATGGCTTGATAATACTACAAAGAAAAAATAGCAACAAGGCTGTAAAAAATACTTGATAATTTAAAATAGTTCCATTATGTAATTAATAATGAAAAGAAACATTTTTTATGACATTATTGCCTTTTTTACAGTAATTTGTTTTATCTCCTGTGCTTTCACCGATACAGGAAGCCATAAGACTGCTAAATCAGGAATTGATACTGGAATAAACGGAGATAAAGGAACAGTTCCTGTAATCATAGATACTGTTGATGAACTTGCCGAGGATGATGTTTTTGATGATGCGACAAAGTTTGACGGGGACTTGGCTATAGTAAGCCTTGTGATTGCAAACCAGACTTCAAAGGAACAGAAGATCAGGGAATTGTATTCTACTCTGGGTTTTGACAACATAGTGTGCAATGAGAATTATGATTCCAACTCTGCAGATTCTATCTCCTACTGCATAGGCCATTTCAGGGACAGCGGCTATGATCTGATCGCAGTGGCTGCCAGAGGTTTGAACTATGGACGCGAATGGGCCAACAACTTCAAGATCGGCGAAACCGGGGATCATCAGGGGTTCACCGAGTCTGCCACCAAGATCTATGATGCCCTCGTCTCTTATATCAATTCAAAATATAAAAGTTCATATGACAAAGGGAAGGTCAAACTCTGGCTGTGCGGTTACTCACGGGGAGCAGCAGTGACCAATGTCCTTTCATACATGGTGCTGGCTGATCCTTCCAAAAAACTGAATATACCTCAGAAGCATGTGTTCTCTTATACATTCAATACACCTAAAGGACTCACTGCAGAGCATGCATCAGCATTCCCGAATGTATTCAACATCATCAATTCAGGCGACCTTGTCGGTTATATTGCACCGGAGGAATATGGTATGTACCGGTGCGGAAGGGATATCAATCTGTTTGAGTCCAAAGAATCAGATTATAAAAAACAGAGCACAAAAGAGGAGAAGGGAAAATATATATATGAGACTGTCTGGTATGAATCAAAAGTAGACTCCATGATTGAAATCCCTAAATTCAGACTGGAGACTTTCAGCTATAAGAAGGGAGATTCTCCCGGAGAGAGCACTATTAAATATGGCACAACTGAAAAGTCTGCAATAAATTGGCTTTTTAATATGCTCCTGACCGATGGTGGGATAGAAAATCCTAAAAATGGACACAGCTTCAAGACCCGGGCAAAATTTGCTTCATCTATCCAGCCTTATCTTTCTTATGCTATAGAGCTTGTATTGGGTAATAGTGTCCTGATGAATGAAATTGCAGACAAGTTTAAAAATGATCCTCTTAATACAGCTTACAAATGGTTCACCCAGGAAGATGGAATATATAATGATGTTAAGGTAATCCTTGAAAACAATCATATCGCTTATGATGATGCTGCGCTCCATAATTCCTGCACAGGTATTTTTGAGATGGCAGACTATCAGACATATCAGGGATGTCTGACAAATGTAATCCTCAAGCTGCTTCCTATGGCTATGGGGGACAACAAGGACTTGGCCCGGATGATTTCCATGCACCAGATGGATGTAGCCTTGAATCTGCTGGTGGATTACAGCAATTAAAAATTAAAAAAAATTTCTCAAAAATTGAAGCAAAACGCAACTTTTCTGTGTTTATATAGGTATGACTATAATACAGAAAGTTTGGAAATATAAAATTCATCATGCTCTTCCTGTTGCAGTTATCCTGCTGGATATCATCCCGCTGTACTTCTTTCCTAAGGCAGTGGTGCTGTCTTCTGTTGCAGTCCTTACTGCAGTGCTGTTCTGGCTTAACCGGAAAAAACTGCACATCCATCATCTTCCGGTGTTCCTTTTCTGGGGAGCTCTGGCCTCCTGTGTAATCGCATTCCGGTATGTGCCGGATGAGGTGCTGCTTCCCCAAGGCCTCTCCAAGGCAACAGCACTGGAAGGTGTTCTTGCCACCGATGCCCGCCGAACCAGCCGTGGTAGCTATATCTCCGAACTTAAGCTGGATAAGGTGTATATGCAGAATATTGAGCAGACAATGGGCGGGACTGTGACTTTGTTTGCAAGTGCCGAGAAAGGGTTCTGGGGAGATATGGTGCGGTTTGAGAAGGTAAAGCTGGGCAAGGATGGAAAAAGCTTTTCTGCCAAGAAGATGGTGCATCTGGGGAGCAGGAATAAGTTCTTCCGGATACGCAGGGCGGCAGTCAAGGCTTTTACAGAGAAGATCCAGCTGGTCTATGGGGGAAAAAGCTACCTGGCAGAGGCTCTCCTTACAGGCAGCCGGGACAATCTGGATCCTATGCTCAAGGAGCAGTTCCGCAGGGCAGGGGTGTCCCATGTCCTGGCC
>JAGCPA010000076.1 GCA_017642445.1 Spirochaetia bacterium | reverse complement strand
GTTTATCCGTGACCTTTCCGCCGAGGAAATCGTGGCGCAGGTTCTGTTCGTTTCCCGACTCCTCAAATCCGATGGGTTGAAGCTCGACAACATTGTTGTAATGGGGATGGGAGAACCTTTCCATAACTATGATGCAGTGATGAAAGCTATGGATATCATCTGCGATCCGCATGGAATGAACTTCGATGAACGAAGGATCACGATTTCAACCGTAGGGATCGTACCTCGCATTGAACAGTTTGCAGCGGCAAAACGTCAGATCAAGCTGGCAGTTTCTTTGCATGCTCCCAGCAACGCTGTCCGTGATCAGATCATTCCAGCCAACAAAAAATACCCACTTGAAAGCCTGCTCGAAGCCTGCAGAAATTATACAGAAAAAACAGGACAGAGCGTTATATTTGAATATACACTTATCCAAGGTTTAAATGACGATTATGAGAATGCTGAGCTGTTATGCAAGCGTCTCGAAGGAATGCGCTGCCATGTCAATCTGATTCCTCTCAATGACAATAAAAAATATAAAGGCATCGGAGCGGATCAGGAGAGGATACAGAGTTTTAAATCAGTTCTGGATAAAAATGGTATACCATGCACTGTTCGGTTGAAAAGAGGAATCGACATTAATGCAGGCTGCGGACAATTAGCGGCGGACCTTAGGGCATGGGAGACAGCGCCGTTTATAAGGGCATGATTCGCACTCTGTGCTGTGCATAGTCCGCTGTCTGAGTTTCTTAAGAGCCTGAGATTCTTCCCAATAATGGACAACAGTATCGTGCTCCCCTGCCCCATCCAATTCCAAGCATGGGACAAAGCTTCCATCAGAACGCACAGCAAAGAATGAGCGCCCTGCCTCGCAGCCGCACTCTATACCGCGATTGGGATTCTTCTTAGGGTCTTCGCCTCCAAGACATGCTCCCAGCCGGGAAAAACAGCTTTCTATCTCAAATTTTGTCTTTCCTTTCCAATTCTTAAGAATTTCTACAGCCTCTTTTATATGGCTTAAATCGGGAGTATCCTTCCGTGACTCTGCAAGGATAATTTTCTCCACTCCATTCTTATCAGCTTCTTCCAGCACATTCTGAAGCTCTCTATAGTTCTGATTATCCATGACCCAGCGGTTCTTATCGGCATAAGGCTCCACCACGCTCTCAAGACCAAGGGTGCGGCAGGTCTCCAGAATCTGCTCAAGGCCATCATAAGCAGTGCTGCCGAAAAAGCGCACTATCTTTCCCCGCTCTTCGGCAAACTCGGCAAGGAGAGCCTTTACTTTATCTAACGGCATGATCTGCTTTTCATCGGCCAATTCAATATCAAGGCGCTCCGGCCTGTCATAATGATCAAAATAGGTATGATACCTGTAAGGGCTCTGCTCTATATAAGCTTTCGCCTCTGATATTTTTCCATCTTTATAATTGAGCTTGAAATAGTTTATGCGGGTCTGGATGAAGGGATTTCCATCGGGGCAAATCCGTATCCACTGCCTCAGGGCATCGCCCTTCTCCTTAAGGCAAAGGCCCAGGTCCTCAAGCCTGGAGAGGAAAAGATCCACCAGCACCGGACTGTTATAAGGAGAGAAAACTTCAAAACCTATCTTTGACAGCACTCCATGCTCGCCCAGATCGATATTCACGGCAATATTACCGGTTCCCACCCACTGGGAGAGGGCGGCCTCCACCGCAGCTATATCCCCCTGCCAGCCTATGTCCACCAGGCCTGTGGTGACTGTTTCCCAGTTTCTGAATATGATGACCAGCCGCATTATATCCAGTTCGCCGCGGCTTGACATAGTACCTACCTGCTTGATCACTGCACCTTCTGGTAGCTGTCCGAAAAGCCTGTCCAAGGCAGGACGGAGCTTTCTGGCACGTTCTTCTCCAAGGAATGGAGGCAATGTCTTATCGCACAGTTCGTCATACTTTTCTGGATCTTTCGAAGTATTTATAAACAGACAGGGGCATATCTCGCGGCCTGTCTCGTACGCCTTCTTGAACTCATCATAATCAATCTCGTACCAGAGGGATTCCGCACCTGGAATCTTATCCTCATCTATATTCATGATGTAGTCCACATTACGCTCAGGATTTCCCAGACGCACCTCGAGCCCTGCCCCATGGCTTATGACATCTCCATACTGCTTCTGGACTGAGCCGAGAGCCTCCATACATTCATCGGAGATAATCTCTGGTATAGGGTGACGCTTCAGATGGGCAAGGAAACTGTTTACTGTCTGTTCCTGGTATTTCATTCGCCTATGTACTCCACCATGTTTCCGGTGTAATATTTATAATCCATCACGCACTGCAGATAATCGGTCATAATGCTGTAATACTGAGTCTCTGCCATAAGATATTTGCTGTCCTGGTTGAACATATCATCCACAGTTATAAGGCCGGCGGCAAAACGACGTTTCTCGTTCTCATACAGCTGTTTCTGCATCTTGAGGGCATCGTTTGCGCTTATGACCTGCTTGTAATACTCGTTCATGTTGTAGACTGTCGCCTTAACCTCGGATGCAAGCTGCTGCCGTGCCTGGTTAAGCTGCACCTGGGCCTGCCTGCAGTTTGCCTCGGCCTGCTCTGCGGCACCGGAGCGGCTGTTGTTCGGAAGCGACATGGAGAAAATAAGAGCACCGGTGAAATTTGCACCAGGCACATTCTTCACATAAGATGAAAGATAATCCTTTGCACTGTCACCATAGACCGCTCCGGTGGTTCCGCCGGAAACAGCTACTGTTGCGTCAGGACGGCGTTCAGCCTTGGCGGCTCTCTGAACTGCCTGGGCTGCGGCAAGCTGGCTCTGGAGCGCGAGTATATCGGAACGGGTACTGGCGACCTGCTCCAGGAATGCATAATCTACATCTTTTTCCGATGGAAGATTTTTATCAAGGGATTCCGGGTCGGGGAATTCGTTCACCGGCAGTCCCAGCTCTGTCTCCACTCCCATAGCCTGCTGCAAGGTATATCTGCTCCTGACGAAATCTATGCGGGCAGAGACAACAGAACGCTCGTTCTCTATAAGGTTGACCTGCATGCCCAGAAGGTCGTTGCGGGATCTGATACCTGCATCTATAAGCCGAGGCATGCGTTCTATACGCTCATGGAGTGTCTGTATCAAAGTATCAAGCATCTGCACATTCTTATATGCATTGAAATATTCCCAGTAGGCGGCCGACACCTCTGCCACTGTCCTGCTGACTGTGTCAGTAAGCTCATATTCCAGCTGCCGGTAATAATCCTTGGCTGCCTGTATGTTGTTTGCCAGGATTGCAGAATTGAAGGATTTGAACAGAGGCAGTGCCAGCTCAAGGTTCAAGGTGCCACGGCTTGTATGCTTGTCACCATACTGGTTCTGAGCCATATCGGCCGCCTCTGAGCCCTCGTAGGTATCCAGAGCCCTGACAGCCCCGACAGAGAGCTTGGACTGGAGACCGAAGGCAAAATTCTTCTGGATCCAGACCGATGTGGACAGAGTATCACGTTTTACATTATCAATGCCGTTGCCGCCATAATAAGGGTCGTTTCCATAAGGATTATTCTGCACGCTGTAGCTGGCATCTGCCCCTACCATGACATCGGCGCCGCCCTTGGCCATACGCAGCCTTCCATGGGCCTCCTGCACTGCAGCCTGCTTAAGCTGTATGACATAGCTTGATTCAATGGCAGCCTTAAGTGCATCATCAAGACTTAACGGAGGCAGGTCCTCCGGCGCCTGAGCGGGAAGCAAAACTGGAAGTGCGATAATTAATACCAGGATCAGTACTGCTCTCTTTTTCATCCCATTCCCCTACTCTATCACCTTGAAGGCTCCATTCTCCGCCTTTTTCACATACAGTGTATAGTTGGTTATGTCGCCATTGCCATCAAAACGGTATGGTCCTGCCCCCTCATTCCATCTTTCGGCGCGCATTGCCTTCGCAACATCAGCGGCCCGCACCGATTTCGCATTCCCTATGGCCTTGGTCAGCACCTTGAGTGCGTCGTATCCCTGCCGTGCCGCAATATCAGGCTCCTTCCCGTATTTTGCACGGAAAGCAGACTTGAAAGCAGCGAAGGCTGGTTTCTCAGAATATTCATTATTTGGCGATACTGTATACAGATTATTTTCATTTCTAGTTCCTGGGAACTTGAAGAACTCAGGGTCGTCAAATTCACCGCCGTCAATTACAGGCACATTGATCCCGTTTTCCCTGAACACAGAGACTATCTCTGAAGTATTAGGCCACAGGCCTGCTATGAACACAGCATCAAATTCGTAGTTATTCAGCCAATTCTGTGCAACTGCGGCATGCTCTGCATTGCTGTATGAATTCTCATAGCTTACCCTGTCCAGAACATTTCCAGACTGAATCTCGAAAGCATTGGCAAGCCCTGTTCCATAAGCGTTGTTCAGATAGTAGATCACCACCTTGCGCCATCCCATTTTCTCGCAGAACTGTGCAGCTTTTCTGGCAGTGGCATCATCATCGGGAATATTCCTGAATACATAGGGCAGCCCCTGCTTGGTCAGGACTGGATTTGTAGAATAAGGGCTGAACATAAGAAGTCCATAGAAATGGTAGATAATGGAGTTAGAGATAGAAAGTGCTGAATAGGAATGACCTATGACAGCGCATATCTGTGGATCCGATGCGATCTGATACGCCGCAAGACCGCCGGTATAAAGCATATTATGGTCATCAACAGGGACAAGCTCCACCTGTGCCCCAAGGACGCCGCCGGAGGAATTCACCTCGTCCAGCGCCAGCTTAAGACCATCCATAAGCAGATTGGCATTGCTCTCCCACGGACCTGCCGCCGCAATCTTTATGCGGTGCTCCTTCTTCAAAAGGTGGGCTGTGGCTTTGTTCCTCTTATATTCATTATTGTCGCTCCGGGCACAAGATGCCAGCAAAGCCAGAATAAGAATCAGTGCTATAAGCAATCTTTTCTTCATGGTCAAACTCCTATTTCTCCTATGCCTGCTGACGTCTTGCCAGCTCTGCGAAGAATCCACCTTTCTCCATAAGCTCATCATATGTTCCACTCTCCTCTATATGCCCATTGTTAAGCACATAGATACGGTCTGCATTTATAATAGTGCTCAGGCGGTGGGCCACTACAATACGGGTCACCTTAAGAGCCTCAAGGCTCTCCTTGACATGTGCCTGAGTCAGGTTGTCGAGGGCGCTGGTAGCCTCGTCCAGAATAAGGATGCTCGGGTTATGGACTATGGCCCGGGCTATGACAAGACGCTGCCTCTGGCCGCCCGAGAAGGTGGTGCCTCCTGCGGTAACCATTGTCTGCATTCCCATAGGAAGCTCTCTTATCACATCTGCCAGACCTACAGCATCGGCTGCCTTCCATGCCGCCTCCATAGGAAGCTGGGAACCGCCTACAATGTTGGAATATATAGAACCCTGCATTACGCCGCTGTTCTGCAGTACTACACCCATCTTGCGCCTGATGCTGCCTGCATCAAAGGAGGACAGATCCTGATTATCATAGAATACAGAGCCTGACTCAGGCTTCTCAAATCCCAGCAGAATACGCATAAGGGTGGACTTGCCGCAGCCCGACTCGCCGACTATGGCAATGAATTCTCCCGGCGCAATCTTCATGGATACATCATCAAGCAGCAGAGGCATATTGGGATCATAGCGGAAGCTTATATGGCTGAGCTCTATGGCGCCGGAGCATTTAGTTATAGCAGGTTTTGCCTCCTGAACCTCAGGCACAGCGTCCAGAATAACTTTTATCTCCTGGTACATAGGGAAGATCATGATCGACTGCATCAAGGTCATGGAGGTTGCGGAAAGGGCAGCCTGGAATGCGATGAAGGCAGCCATGAATGCCAGGAAACTACCTGTTGAGAGAGGATCCATCTTGCCGGACTTAAGAGCATTCATAAAAATTCCATACATGCAGAGTGTCACAAAAAGCGGATAGACTTCGTTCATGGTGGCGAAGATAATATCCGAGTTGGAGGCTCTGCTTACATGGGACTGCTGCTTTGAGAAAATACGCGCCCAGAGAGCGAAAGCTCTTTTTTCAGAGGCGGTGAGTATAAGCTTGTTGATACCTGAGATAATCTCGAACAGCGTACCTGATATCTTACTTGTAAGCGGAATGATCTTTTTGTTCCATTTAAGTTTAATGAATGCAAGGACCAGTGTGACAACCACAGGAACAAGGGCAAAGAAAACTGCCCATTTGATCAGATAGCGGCTGTAGTGGAAAAGCTGGACAAGATAGACCAAGGAAAAGACAAAAGTCATTATGCTCAAGAAGAGGGAGCCGAACACCAGGGCGCTTATCATGGTGACAGTAAGGACTTTCTGAGCCAGGTCTCCTGCCGCATAATGCTTGAAGAAACCGACCGGAAGTTTGAGAAGCCGGTCCATTATAGAGGACTGGAGGAGGAAATCCTGACGGGTGCCCACCTTGGTAAGAGCAAGTACTTTTATTATGTCGAATATACCGGCAGAGAGGATGCACAGGAACACCAGGAACGAGAGATTTATCACCAGGTTGGTTGCAGACTGCGGAATTGCCGAATCGACAAACATACGGGTAAGGGCCGGAACAAGCAGGCCGACTATGGAGCTCATGATACCGAGCACAACGAACAGCTTTATATCCCCTGACATCTTCCGGGCCGAGAAAGAGAATTTGAATAAATCTTTAAATGATATCTTGCTTGTCGTAAGAGGTCTGTAGAACATATATGCAGACCTGCTGATAAGATCTGAATTCTTTGCAGTTACCTTGAACCGTTTATCAAGCTGAGGAATAACACAGAGGTATCCTCCGTTTTTCTCCGGCAGCAGGGCACAAGGCTCAAGATTCTTATCCCTGTAATATCCGAAGATAGGACCGCTGTCTGTTTTCCACCAGCCTTCCTTAAGGTCAAGATTCCTCATCCTGAGATTATTGTCCTTCACAAGCTCGGAAAGAGCATCTCTATCTGTATAGCTTTTTCCCTGAAGAGGCTGCAGCACTATATCATCATACTGTGCCACCAGCTGAGCCACCTGCACAACTGCCGCAGTATCTTCTGCGATATCGCTGAATGTTTTCCCCTCTTCCAGTACCGATTCTATCTCCCTGAGGGAAAAATCATAGGCAGCCTCGGCATCGATCCGCCTCTGGGTAAAGAAAAGCTCCTCATCATATGTGTCTGCGGCACGGATTGCCAACATATCAAAAGAAAGGGACTCGGCAAACTCCTTTATCGCAGCTTCCCTGTCCTCTGCCTCCAGAACTTCCGGGAAAGAAACCTTCTGGCTTAAACCACGCCGCAGCAGAGCTGAGACATTTGCAAGGGTCCTGGTAAGAAGCTCATCCCCATCCGGGCCATCGAATACATCCATCCCTACCGGCTCGATCTGGGAATTATGAGTGCCTGCAAGGACAAACCGCAGAGCCTTGATCTGAGGAAGCGAAAGGATTATATCCCCTTCTCCGTAGGTAGCCACCTCGGTGCGGGAACTGTCCATGCCAGACTTAAGGTGTTCAACTGCAAAAAGGTATACTGTCCCCTGCACTACGCGGTAGAGCAGATTTCCGTCTGAAAGCTCGAACAGGGTGCTGTTATGTAAATTGATTCTATTCTCCATCGCTGCCCTGCCTACATTGTCTTTATAAGGTCCCTATAGAGACCATCAACTGCCATCAGCTGGTCGTGTGTACCACGCTGGGCAACCTTTCCGTTGTCCAGTACCAGAATCTCGTCGCTGTCCCGAATGGTGCTGAGCCTGTGCGCAATAATGATACAGGTGCAGCCCCGGCGCCGTATATTCCTATCCACAATCTGCTCTGTGACTGGGTCGAGAGCGCTGGTTGCCTCGTCCAGAACCAGGATGCGGGGGTTTCCCACCAGTGCGCGGGCTATCTCAAGCCGCTGCCTCTGGCCTCCGGAGTAGTTCTTTCCACCCTCCTCCACTATACTGAAATATCCACCCTGTCTGGCGGCAATCTCATCGTGGATACAGGCATCCTTTGCAGCCTGGATATAGGCATATTCATCGGTATTGGAACCGCCCCACATAGTCAGGTTGTCGCGCACTGTCCCCTCGAACAGGAATATATCCTGGTCAACCACAGCCACAGAGCTGACAAACTGAGCCCTTGGAATCTCGGAAAGAGGCTTGCCGTCAAAGAGCACTTCGCCGCTCCAGGGGGAGAAGAGGGAGCTTACCAGCTTGCCCACAGTGGATTTTCCGGAACCCGAGCCACCTACCAATGCGATTCGGGCACCAGGCTTAAGCTCAAGATCAAGCCCTTCGATAAAAGGTGGAGCCAGACGGTCGTAGCCGAATGTCACATTCTTGAGAGAGACATATCCCTCAAGCTTCCGTGTGGTTTTTGTATCATCTTCCTTATAACGGTGCACAACAGGATAGTCCATTACATCATCAAGCCGCTGCATATCAGCTTTTCCTGCCTGAACCTCCTTGACCATCTCCATAAGTGCATTCACCGGTGTGATAAAGCTTGTCTGCAGCGCCTGGAATGCCACCAGCATACCTATGGTCATGCTCTCGTGGATTACCCGGAGCGCTCCTACAGACAGCACCAGAAGCGACAGTACGCTGGTCAGTGTCTTAGGAACCTGGGATACAATAAAAGAGATGCGGGCCATCTTCTGGTTATGCAGAACAACCTTTGCCTGCTGACCTGCCCAGCTCTGGAAAAAGTCATTCTCCAGGCCCGATGCCTTGAGGGTCTCGATAAGGCTTATACCGTTCATGGTGTAGCCATACAGCTTTCCCATCTCCATCTGAGCCTTGAAAGTGCCGTTCTGAAGAGGCTCCTTGGTAAAATGAAGAATCAGGAAGTTAAGAAGCAGCACCACAATACATATCAAAGTCAGGGGAACATCATAGCAGAGCATGATGACCACATAGAAGATTACACAGATAAGATTTATCACCGCTCCTGTGATCTTGGTGGAGATAAGAGTTGCCACTGTATCGTTGGCCAGAATTCTGTTACAGATCTCTCCAGGCATACGCTGCACAAAGAAGTCCACCGGCATCTTGAAAAGATGATCCAGGAATTTTGCCGATGAGGAGAGGGCCAGCTTAAGATGGAACCGTTTAAGGTAATACTGCTGCAGAGCCACAAGAGCTCCCTGGATAACCATAGTCAGACCCATAGCTATCAGAAGCGGCTTAAGGAGTCCCTTAGACTGGTTGACCATGATCTCGTCCACAAAGAACCTGCTGAAACTAGGGATCACAAAGCCTGGAATTACAAGGAAAAGTCCTACCAGAAGCACATACATGAGGACAGTCTTCATACCGGACATCCTCTTTCTGATCATAGGACCTATAGTTTTTTTCTTTCCCTGGCGGACAAATGATTCATTTTTAGTGAATTCAAGCACTATCCCGGAATAGGAAGTCTTGAAATCGGCCATGGGAATAATGCGCCGTCCTATGCCTGGATCGTTTATATATGCCTTTTTCTCATCCAGCCCCTCAAGCACCACAAAGTGGTTCATATCCCAGAAGATTATGGCAGGAAATTTAGTCTGCGGAAGCTGGCTGAGACGCCGTCTGTATCCCTTTCCGTCGAGGCCGAACTTTTTTGCGGCAAGGATTATTTTAGAGGCTTTGGAGCCGTCCCTGGATACACCGCATTCAGCACGCAGCCTCTCCAGAGGAATATATGCGCCGTAGTATGCAAGAATCATAGCCAGGGACGCAGCACCGCATTCCAGCTCCTCCATCTGAAGGACAGTAGTAGTACGCACCCTCTTCTGAGCACACATATCTTATTCCCCTATACCCAAAACTTTTTTCTTGATAAGAGGAACTATCATCTCAATAGGCCGCTGGGAACGGACAATGACAAAACCTGTGGTGGAGATTCCCGGGGTCAGAGTATCATTAGGTCCACGGGATGATGACCACTTGAATCCAGTCTCGGTGGTGGGGTCCGGAACCATGCTTATCCTTACCTCTATAGGAGAAGACTCTGCTGTAAAACTCTGAGCCAGAACCGGGTTCTGCATAACGGTCTGCAGGTACTGAGGGCTTACAGGGAAATCCGACACACTGGTTACAATACCCTGAATAAAGCCGTACTCCTCCTGTTTTGTCGTGGTAGGAATCACCGCTATATTCATACCCCGTTTCACGCGCTTTCCATCCTTTACAGGGAAGTACATGACAGCCCGCAGGGTTTCTCCATCGGTCAAGTATGGCTCTACAATAGCTACAGTTGATCCCGGGGCCACATAGGAACCGCGGGCAACAGAAACCTCATATATTTTCCCTGCCACAGGCGAAATAATCTTGGTGGCGATCTGGTAATTGCGCTGTGCTATCTCAAGCTGCTTCTTAGCCTCGTCAATCTGATGCTGGAGATTCATTTTCTCCTGCTTTAAGTCAGACGATGTCTTGACCCTGTTGACCCCTGCGTTCAGAAGCTGCTGCTCGGCGCTCTGTTTCTGCATCTCCATGGAAAGAACTTCCTTACGGGTCTCCAGATATTCCATCTCGGTTATGAGGCCGTCATCAAAAAGCTCCTTCATGGTCTTCTCTTTGCGCTTGGCGGTATCAAGCTGGTTGGAGACATTCACTATCTGAGTCTGGAAGTCCTTCTCGCTTTTTGCCAGCATCTCGTCGGTCATATCAGCCTGGCGGGTGATAAGCGGGGTCGATGTGTCGTAGGTCTGCTGCAGGATCTCAAGCTTCAGGTTGGCAACCTGAATGCTCTCCAGCAGGTCTTCCCGCTCTATCCGGGCTATGATCTGCCCTTTCTGCACCTCCATTCCGCTCTCAAGGAACACATTCTTGATAGTTCCCCCATAGGAATAGGTCACGCTCATAAGGTCGGAAGAATTTATAAGAAGACCGGCTCCATTCACTTTCTCGGGAATCCGGCCGAATATACCCCATATTATGGCGGCGACAAGAAGAACGCCAAGAGCCACCAGGCTTACCCAGCCATGATGGTTGATTACTGTAATGGTCTGATCCAGCTGCTCTGGAGATGAGACATGTTCAGGTTCTTTAACTTTTTCGTTTTCAGCCATGCTACTATTATAAATATATATAAAAACACTTTGTCAAGGTTTTTTTAGGTTATAATGGAGATTATACTGGAGATGACTTGCGGTGGGCATCCCGGTCCACAGCAAGGGTCAGATATTCAGAGCCTATTTTTAAGAGCAGATTATCCTCCACCAGCTGTGCCAGAGCCTCCCGGACCTCTGTCTCGGCAAACTGACCGGAAAGCTCCTTGATCAGGGCATTTTCTTCCATGACATTATGACAGGACCTGCACAGCTGTGCTGCTGCACCTGTCAGATGATAAATAACCTGATTGGCAATAAGACGGGTATCGATTATTTTCACCATATCCCCTTTGTCCTTCATGAACAGTACCTGGGGAGTCGTCCGCCAGGTCTCGGTCAGCTCATAAAGCTTCTCGTAGGCCGGGCCTATCTGCCGGTAATCGTAGTAGCGGGCCAGTTCCTTAGGATCCTTCGGGGAGAACAGCAGGGCTGTACGCTTTATGAAATCCCGGTCAGGATAGACAAAATCATAGCCCATATCCGGCCTTATCTCAGGAACTGCCCCACCAGGGTGCTTGGTATAATAACTGTCCCGCAGGAACATGACATGGGCTACTGTACTAGGCCCATCGAGATGCATGATCTTAGGGATAACCTCATTGACTTCATTGCACATCGCCTCGGTCTCGCCAGGAGTTCTCACAAGAACATACCACATAATGTGTATTCCATGGGCAAAACAGTGCTTCATCAGCTGCACCTGCCGGATGGCGGAAGCCCCTTTGTTCATAAGCTTCAAGATATTGTCGGAGAAGCTCTCTATACCAGCCTGAACCCAGTAGAAACCAGCCTTGGTCATATTAATAAGTTCCTCTTCGGAGAGGTTTGACTTGACCTCGCAGAACAGCTTTAACCTGTTTTTCATGTAGGCTTCCCGCTTAGCAAGCTCACCCGGCAGGAGGTGCTGGTGGGTAAGGCTGAGCACATTGTCGGTAAGGAAGCACTGGGCTTCAGGATACTTTACCGCCAGCTCCTCGAGCTCATCGGCAAACCGCACCACCGACTTCTCTCTGTAAACATGGGCTGCCTTTCCATTAAGAGCGCAGAAACGGCAGGGCTTATGGGCCGCCCACCAGCAGCCTCGGGAACCTTCGGCATTAAGCACATATTTTTCTTCATATTCTGGGAAAAGGAGGGAACGTTCCCTGTAATAATCGCTGTAATCGGGAACCGGGAGCTTGTCCAGGTCGGCAGTCAGCTCTGCCGGCTCTGTACTCCACTTAGTGCGGGACACAACACCTGCAGGCAGCTCGCTGTCTGGAATTCTCCCCTCCTCAAGGAGGCGCCGGCAGAGATCTGCAAATGTATTATCTCCTTCTCCTGTAAATACATAATCAAATGCATCCACATACTCTACAAGGGCACATCCCCCATCTCCATGGCAGTTGGGGCCTCCCGCCAGAATAATAGGTGCATTCTTCTCTTTCTTAAGCCGCTTTGCCAGTGCAATTATGGCATTATGCTGCTGGAACATGGAGATGAAAGAGACAATCTTAGGCTTCTTCTCCATAATCCGGGCCGCCGCCTCTTCCAGATACTCATTGGCTGTGTCCTGAGCTTTCCTGAACAGGGCAAGGGTCTCCAAAGTCTCCTGCCGCTGGGAGCCTGCAAACACTTTCCCCGGGAGATGGGTATTCTTCATCCATTCGATATATTCATCAAAAGAGCGGAGGGTTTTGCCATGAGCCGCAGTGGCAAATATGGTCTCGCAGGCAAAATAGTCGTGTCCATAGCCTATGGTGCACACCTGCAATATCCGTCTGTAGTTCTCCTTCCCTATCCAGGCCGCATAGTAGAGATATTCATGCTGGACGCAGCTGGTTATGCCGGCCCTGGTCAATATTGCCTTGAACATCGCATAGGTCATGCAGGGCATATATTCGTCGCAGAAAGGCATGGAAACTAAAACTACATCTGTACTCCTCATTGCATCTCCCGTAAGTTCCTCAGCTCGAATGACATGACAATTGCAGCAATACAGAATGAGAGGATATCAGAAAGCGGCAGGGCTGAATAGACTCCCAGCACGCCCCAGAACAGAGGCAGTATATAGAGCAGCGGAATAAGTATCAGGAACTGCCTTGAAAGGCTCAGGAATGTGCTCTGTAAGGGCTTTCCCACAGCCTGGAAATAGTTGGATGTTATGACCTGGAAGCCGATTATAGGCATAAGTGCAGAACATATACGCAGAGCCCGGGAGCCCAGCAGTATGAGCTCTGGGTTGTCGTTGTTGAAGAAACGGACAAACACACCGGGAATAAGCTCTATCAGAAGCCAGCCGATGGTTACGAATATAGTCGCATACTTTACCGCAAGCCAGTAGGCGGTGCGCACCCTGTCAAATTTCCTGGCACCGAAGTTGAACCCTATGATAGGCTGGGCTCCTTGGTTTATTCCCTGGAGCGGCATCATGATAACTATTATAACACTGTAGACTATTCCCATCACAGCCACAGCCATATCGCCGCCGTAGTGCAGCAACTGCCGGTTCAGGATCAGGTTCATCACGTTCATGGCCATCTGCATGGAGAAAGGTGCAAAGCCGATGGCAAGCATACGGAGCACAAGACTCCAATCCAGCTTCATTGCACTGACCTTGAACCGCAGCGGAGTGAGCTTTGAGTTGAAGTAGCTCATAACCCATATGAAGGAGACTGTCTGCGATATGACAGTGGCCCACGCCGCCCCCTCTATGCCCCAATGGAACACGAAGATGAAGATAGGATCCAGTATAGTGTTGAGCAGCGCTCCTAAAAGCTGGGTGAACATAGATGTGCGGGGATGGCCGTCAGAACGGATAAAGTGGTTTATGCCCGGGCTCATGGCACCAAAGACACCGCCGTACATAAGGATGCGCAGATACCTCTCGGAATATGGCAGAAGATCGGGTGTGGTACCTATGGCAGTCAATATCTGGCGTGGAAAAAGAAGGCATGGCAGTATGACAAAAAGAGGCACCAGAAACAGAAGGAGAAATGCATTGCCCATGATCTTTTCCACCAGGTCACGGCGGCCTTCTCCAAGCTTTATGGAGAAGAGTGCGTTGGAGCCTACTCCAACTATGATGGAGAATGCCATGTTGGTCATAAGGAGCGGCATTGTGACTGCTATGGCGGCAAGTCCTATATGCCCTACTCCCTGTCCCACATAGATGCGGTCCACAATGTTATAGAGGGCCTGGACAACCATTCCCACTATTGCCGGAATTGAGAAAGTGAGAAGCAGATGACGTATATTGTCTGTCCCTATTCTGTCTGTTGAATGATATGGACCCTGTGCCATTTTCTCCCTATCTGAAATTGATTATAACCAGTCCAACAAGACACACTATAATGCCGATGATATGGCGCAGTGTGATGCTCTCTTTGAACAGGAAAAGCCCTACGAAGATAAGAGCTATGGAAAGAATTGATGAAGCCACCAGCTGTGCAGTATTGACTTTCCAGCCTGCGCGGTATGCGAAGAGGAACCCTGCCTCAAGCCCAATGATAGCCAAGCCCAGCACAAAGGAAGACCAGTTCAGGTGCATAAGCTCCTCTTTAAGGGTGCTTCCACGGCCTGCTGTCAGAAAATATGCGAGGAATGAACAGATGCCGCCCACCAGATAAGTCACGGTAAGGGAGAGGAATGCATTTGCCTCATGGGGTGTGGTCTTTGTGGTTATGTGATAGAAGATGTTGGAGAGGACAATCAGCCCTATAGGCCAGATATAATTCCACATACTATTTATTGAACACCTCGAATTCCCGCTCAAAGTTTTTTGTGAAGAAGCCTGTGCCCAGCTTTGAACGTATCTCATCCTTGGAGAAGAACCGGCCGTCCACAACCTCGTCGTGGTCTATGGCGAAATCGCCGTCGTACACCAGGGTGTAGAGGAAGCTCACCTCGGTCTCCTTGGGCATGCGGTGCAGGAACTTGGTGAAGTATTTTGCCTTGGAGGCATCGATGCCTATCTCCTCCCTAGCCTCGCGGACCAGAGCCTCGAAGGGGTCTTCCCCTGGGCGCACATGGCCGCCCACTGCAGTATCCCACTTGTCGGGGTACATATCCTTGGTAGGAGAACGCCGCTGAAGAAAAATCTCACCCTTGGAGTTGAACACCTCCAGGTGCACCACCAGCTGTATAAGGCTTGTGTCGTTATGGCATTGCCAGCGGGGAGCCTGTCCTACAGGGTTTCCCTCCTCGTCCACAAGCAGAAGCATCTCATCACTCATACCAAAATCATAAAGGTAAATAAATTTAATATCAAGACTTTCACAGAAGCCCTTTTTTCTTTATAATGAAAATATGATAGACCACCCTAAGATGATTCAGTTCGACAACCAGATGAAGGCTATGCTGGATGCTGTGGACAACTATATAGAGGATAAGTATGGAGACCTTTATCCCCTCCATCCTGTGCGTCCTAAGCGGAACGAGACTGCAAACCCGCAGGCCGACGGTCTTTTCGGAGTAAGGGCTGACTTTACCCCGGGCTATGGATCTGACCTGGGACGGGGTTACATACTCAAGGTTGAGATGAAGACTCTTGCCCATATTCCTGAGGATGTGCGCCAGACTATTTTCTCAGACGCTGTTGAGAAGTTCAGGGAGCTGCTGCCGGTCTACTTCCCGGACCGGAAGCTTGAGATAAAGCAGGATAAAGAATTCTTCAAGATAGTGGGCGACTTCAGCCTGGGAATTGTATAAATTCTTGTTGCATATCAAGCCATTTTGTGGGAAAATAAATAAGACTTTTTAATAAGGAGAGGCACTGTTGAGCACACTTAAAGACGCAGGAGTCGGAATTCCTGAGATATATGTTCCAGACGAGTCAAAGACCACATTCGAGAAATGGGCGGTAATTGCCGGAGACCAGTTCACATCTAACCACGCATACTGGAAAGAGACAGAGGATTTTGTAGGAGGCATCCCCTCCACACTTAATTTGTTCCTCCCTGAGGTTTACCTTAAGGAAGTGGATCTGGACAAGAAGATTCCACAGATAAACAAAACTATGGATGAATACCTGGCATCAGGAGTGCTCAAGAAGCTGCCTGCAGGATTCATGCTGGTGGAGCGGGAGACCGACTACAGCCCGGCGCGGATAGGCCTTCTGGTGAACCTGGACCTGGACCAGTACGACTACAGCGAAGGGACAACAAGCCTTATCCAGCCTACCGAGAAGACTGTTGTGGAGCGGCTTCCGGTCCGTGTTAAGATAAGAGAGAACGCAGCCCTTGATATGCCACATATCCTCGTGTTCATCGACGACCAGGACGAGAGACTTATCGAAGATCTGTACGACAACCGGGACAGCTTCAAGAAGATCTACGACTTCACACTTATGCAGAAAGGCGGCCACCTTCGGGGCTGGTTCATCCCTGCCACCGACCCTGCCATGAAGACTATAACCGATAAGTTCCTGGCTCTTAAAGAAAAGAACCATCCTCTCTTCGCAATGGGAGACGGAAACCACTCACTGGCAGCAGCCAAGAACACATGGGAAGCTATAAAGGCCAAAGGAATCAAGGATGCTCCTGCACGGTGGGCAATGGCAGAGATTGTCAACATCAACAGTCCCGGAATCATATTCCACCCTATCCACAAGGTTATGTTCAACGTGGATCCTGCACAGCTTTTCGAGGAGCTTAAGAAAGCGCTCAAATTCACAGTCAAGAAATCCTGCTCATGCTGCATCAAGGCATCGGAGAACCCGATGGATGTAGGTGTTGTCATCAAAGGAGAGGCATGCACCATCACTCTGGAGGGAGAGAACATCCTGGCGGCTGAGGAGCTTCAGAACTTCCTGGACAAGTACCTGAAGGCTCATCCTGAGGCTTCCATCGACTATATCCATGGCGATGCCGACCTCAAGGAGCTTGCAAATAAGGACAAGGCTATGGGATTCCTGCTGCCCGAGATAAGCAAGAAGACATTCTTCAAGCGTCTCTCCACAAAGGGTGTATACCCACGGAAGACCTTCTCCATCGGCGAGGCACCTGAGAAACGGTACTACTTAGAGTCTCAGAAGATTAAGTAAATCAGAGATCCTCGATTATTTTATCGGCAGTCTGCAGGCAGACAAGGGCAGCACCCTGGAGCTCCTTCCAGAATTCTTTTCCGCCCCCTGCAAGGCTGTCGGCCACCGCTTTGAGCATCAGGCAGGGAACATCATTGGCCTCGCAGGTCAGCACTATTCCGGCAGCTTCCATGTCACAGATATCAGCTGCAAAATCGGCATGGATCCGGCTCTTATCCTCGGCACTGTCCACAAACCAGTCGCCCGAGGCACAGGTGGCCGGACAGAGCTCGGAGTTAAGTATCAGAGCTTGGCTCACCAGGTTTTTATCGGTATAGATATAGACATCCTCATGGGGCGGCACCTGGCCCAATGCCACAGGCAGATATTTTGTTGCATCAAACCGGTAATGTACCACACGCTGCACCACACACAGCCGCTGCTTCGCCATATTCTGGGTCAGACCTCCGACCACGCCGAAATTGACCACCAGCTCCACCTTACATTCGGAGATCAGGTACTGGGTTCCGGCAGCGGCAGCCACCTCTCCTACTCCGGTGTGAAGTACATAGAGATCACAGTTAGGCTTATGAATAATATAAAGGTTGAATCCTGACGGACATGGCAGTTTCTCAAGCTTTTCATAGTGGGCAAAAAGAGAGTCAGTCTCTATTGCGACAATAATTCCAATTCTTTTCATTCCAGGTCCTCCAGATATTTCTTTGCATATTTATTATCGGGATCAAACTCCAGGGCGGTGCGGAAGAAGCTTTCGGCCTGCTCCTTATCCCCTTTTTTTATGCAGAGGAGTCCGAAGTTGATCAGAATACGGCTGTTCTCGCTGTCCTTGTACAGAGCATCCTTAAGACATTTTTCGGCAAGCTCAAGATCGCCTGTCTCCATGCAGCATACTGCCAGCTCGTTCAAAAGATCAACTGTGTCGCAGCCGCACTTCTGCGCCTTGAGGAAAGCCTCCTTCCCTTCTGCATAGCGTCCAGCCTTGCGGTATCCCCAGCCAAGGACAAACCAGCCGTTCCAGATATCCTCGTGATCCTTTATGAACTCTTTTATCCGCTCTATTCCCTTGTCCAGCATATCCATCCTTATATAGTCATATGCCTCGCTGAACATGGTGTCGGCCAGGTCGTGGCTGTCAAGCTTATCTATGATCTCCTGGGCAGCAGCCTTCCGCTCCTCGTTGTTTCCAAGGGAGATATAGTCGGACAGGTGTTCCCGCGCCTTCGCATAGTTGCTCTGGTTAAGATAAAAAGCCCCTGCGTAGAAATGGGTGTCGGCATAGAGCGGATCTTTCTCCAAAGCCCGTTTATAGGTGTTATAAGCCTTGTCGCTATACTCTTCCTCGCAGCAGTCATCCCCCGATTCCTTAAGGCTTTTCGCATGCTCCTCGTACACCCGCGCCAGATTGAGCATGTTGGGTATATCATCAGGATTCAGCCCCTCAAGGGCCATGAAAATCTCCTCGGCTATCGCAAAATCCTTGTTGGAAGCCTTGAAGATTCCCACCTGGGTCATCTCCTTGAACAGATCTGGTTTGACAGCCTTAATGAACTGCCTGTAATATTCGTTGTGCTCAAAGTCCCGGTCGTAGGCCAGAATCTTGAGCATGGCGGCAATTATCATCTCCCAGGAGAGGTCGTTGGGGTCATAATCTGCTTTTCCTGCAAGCTTCTCAACAGGAAGTGGCACAGCAGGATCCACGGGGAAACCACTACCTTTGCCACGCAAAAAGACAATTAATCAGGTATTTATATTATGAAAAAATCATTTACGTTGCTTTCTTTGCTATTGATTACACTGGTCGTTATGGCAGACCCTATCACCCCAGAATCTGCTCGTCGGGCTGCTGCAAAATTCCTGCAGAATCAAGGTTCCCAACTGAAAAACGAAGCCATGCGTGCTCCACGTCGTGCTATGGGAAAAATGTCGAGTACCGAAGCAAGTCCCTATTATGTTTTCAATGCCGATGCCGGTAAAGGTTTTGTTGTAATAAGCGGTGACGATTGTGTGGGTGAGAACTTGGTTTTAGGGTACACTACGAGCGGACTTAAGCGGAACATGGCACCAAATGTATTTGTC
>JAGCPA010000075.1 GCA_017642445.1 Spirochaetia bacterium | reverse complement strand
GGTGGTCTTGCCGTGCACTCCCGCTATGCCCCCGGCATCGTAGGCGCATGAGAATGCGCCCAGCGCCGCGGTGTACTCAAGCATCGGAATACCACGCCTCTGGGCTTCGGCCAGATCAGGGTTTGTGACAGGATTGTAGGCTGATGAGTAGATCACGCAGTCTATATCATCGGTGATATTGTCTGCAGAAAAGCCTTCTATGTATGGAATTCCCAAGGATGCAAGCACCTGGTCGGTATAGAATTTCTCTGCTGTGTCACTGCCTGACACACCTGCCCCTGCACTCAAGAGGAGCTCTGCAAAGGCGGAGAGTCCTGTCCCCTTTATTCCGACCAGGAAGAACTTCTTCCCTTTTATCTCTTTGAACAAATCTTTTATATCTGCCATTTTCTATCAGAAGAAGCTTCCGCCCCTCACTTTGTCCACAGCTTCCTGTCCTAAAAGAGCCTTGATTATTGCAAATGCAAAAGCAGGAGCAGCCCCAGGTCCCTTTGCTGTGATAACATTGCCATCGGTCACGGCCATCTCGTCCACATACTTAACATCGGACTTGAAGTTGTCCTGGCACCCTGGAAAGCAGGTTGCCTTGTGGCCCGAGAGAATATCGGTGTTTCCAAGTGTCACACCGGGAGCGGCACAGATCGCGCAGATCAGCTTGCCTGCATCAGCATGAGCCTGGATAAGCTCCATAGCCATATCGTTGTCCGCAATGTTCTTTGCCCCTGGCATTCCGCCTGGGATAACTATTGCATCAAACTCATCATCTATATCAACAAGCTCGCAGTCGGCAATCAACGAAAGACCGTGGGAACCTGTCACATCAATACCGTCGATACCGGCGGTACAGACATCAAGCCCTGCGCGGATACACAGGTCGGAGGTGATCACTGCCTCCATCTCCTCAAAGCCTTCGGCCAGAAGCACAAGCACTTTCTTTTCCATATTCACTCCTCTCCCATCACTGGGATTCCCCGTTTACATATTATATATTCTATATTTTTTAATGGTGCGCTGTCAAAGACTTCCTGCACCCTTTCCGGAGTATTATTTTTGTCAGAGATATGGCACAGGTAAAGCTTGCGGCACCGGTCGCAGCTGAGGCTCTTCACAAACTCAAGGGCGTCGAAGTTTGAGAGGTGGCCGTATTCAGAGAGAATCCGCTTCTGGAGCCAGATTGGATACGGCCCCTTCTTAAGCATATCGGGGCAGTAGTTGGACTCGAGGAACAGGATATCAGACTCATCTGCCAGCCGTCTCATCTGCTCTGAAGTCTTCCCTGTGTCAGTGATGATGGTGGCCCGTTCCCCTTCCTGGCAGAAGCTGTAGCCCACAGAATCGGGGGCATCGTGAAATGTGGGGAACACGGTGAAGGAGAAATCATCAATGCTGTAGGTCTGCCCCGGAGTTATATCGATACGCTTGAAAAAGCCTTTTCTGCAGAACTCGCCAAGGTCAAGGTTCTCGGCGGTGAACACAGGTATTCCCAGCCTGTTGGAGAGTGTCTCCACACCAGCCACATGATCCCGGTGTATATGGGTAAGAAATATGTATTTTATATCCTTGATATCGAAGCCGAAAGACTCTGCCCTGCGGCGGAACTCCGAGAAGGAATAGCCGTTGTCAACCACAAAGCCCGATTTCTTAGTCTTGAAGATGTAGGAATTGCCGCAGGAGCCGCTGCCGATAACTGCATACCGCATAACAGAAGATTACCTCACATCATCACAGGAAAAGGCCCATGACCAGGTAGCCCACGGCGCAGAGGCCGGCAACAAGTGTGGCATAAGGGAGCTGTGTCTCCACATGGTTTATGTGAGGACAGTCGGCACCAGTTGATGAAAGAATTGTTGTATCAGATATAGGCGAGCAGTGGTCGCCGTAGACAGAGCCTGCCAGTGTAGCACCGAGGGCTGGCACCAGAAGATGCGCCGCACCGGGAGCGCTGCATATCATGGTCACTATAGGGATAAGCATTCCGAATGTGCCCCAGGATGTTCCCATGGAAAAGCTCATGAGAGCTGCGATGATGAAAATCAGGAACGGCAGAAGGCCCAGAGACATTTCTGTTGTGCTCACAAAACCTGAGATAAAGATTCCTGTCCCTATCATCTGCCGGCACACTCCCCCAAGGCTCCAGGAAAGAACCAGTATAAGCATGGGCGGCACTATGGAGCCTATGCCGTGAACTATTGCATTAATAAATGTTTTCGGGGTCATGATCCTGCGCGGAATATAGAGAAGCAGAGCAGTGAACAAAGCTGCAAATGCACCCAGAGTAAGGCCTGCAGCAGGGTTTTCGCCGATTGCCTCGGAGAAAGGTGTGCCGCTGAAGAAACCGCCCACATAGGCCATTCCTGCTATTGCACATACAATAAGCACTGCGATGGGGAGCACCAGGTCTATAACCCGTCCCTTTCCAATCTCATCTTCCTCGGAATATATGGTATCATCACTGTCTAATGCCCTCTCCTCGGCATGCTTCATAGGGCCGAAATCCTTCCCTGTCAGGCAGATGAAGAAGACCATTGCGATGGTGAGAAGCGCATAGAGGTTATATGGAATTGTCGAGAGGAAAATATTGAAGCCGTTCTTCTCGCTCACCTCGCTGGCAACTGCTACTGCCCAGCTGGAGACCGGTGCTATGATACATACAGGGGCAGCGGTGGCATCAATGATATAGGCCAGCTTTTCCCGCGATATCTTGAGCCGGTCGGTGATAGGCCGCATGACTGTTCCTACAGTGAGGCAGTTGAAGCCGTCGTCGATAAAGACCAGCATACCAAGCAATGAGGTTGCAAGCAGGGCTGAGCGCCTGTTCTTGAGCCTTTTTCCGGCCCAGCGTCCATAGGCCTGGCTGCCGCCCGACCTGGAGACCAATGTAACAACTGCCCACAGCAGAGCGAGGAAGATGATCATATAGGAGTTGTCCGCAATCTTTTCTGCCATCATGTCGAAGATGTGCGAGAATACAGCGACAAAAGGCTCATGCGCATAGGCCACATAGATCGCCATTCCCGAGAACACTCCGATGAAAAGAGATGAGTATACCTCTTTTGTGATGAATGCCAGCACTATTGCTATAAGTGGAGGCAGAACCGATATCAATCCAGTCTCTATCATATATGTATCCTTTTTTGGCTTGGAGTTATTGCCTTCTGCGGGCAGACAAGGATGCACAGATGACAGCCCACACAGCGGTTCCCGTCCAGAACCGGTTTTCTATCTTTATTCAAGCTGATTGCCAGGTGACCTCCGTCTTTGCACGAGAGTGCGCACCTGCCGCAGCTTATACACTTTGTATGGTCGAAGCTGGGGAACAGTATTGTATCGCGCTCCAGCACATTGGTGGTGCTGCTTACTGTATCAAGCCCCAGTCCCACAGTCTCCTTCACGCTATTAAGCCCTTCTGCGGCAAGGTAAAAGTTAAGGCCTGCCTTGAGGTTGTCGATGATCCGGTTGCCATACTGCATGACTGCGGTTGCAACCTGTATGCTTCCTGCCCCCATAAGGAGGTATTCCAGAGCATCCTGCCAGGTCTCGACCCCGCCCATGGCGCTTAAATGCATACCCTGAAGGGCCTGGTTCTGAGCCATCTCGGCAATGAAGCGGAGTGCGACTGGCTTCACCGCATTCCCGCTGTAGCCGCCAACTGCAGACATACCGTGCACTGCAGGAGATGAGACATAGGTATGAGGATTAACTCCCATGATGCTCTTTATTGTGTTTATTGCGGCAATACCATCTGCACCGCCCCATTTTGCAGCCTCGGCTGCCGGACTCATCCTGGAGACATTTGGAGTAAGCTTGGCAAGGATCGGAATACTCGCACCCCGCCTTGCAGCTTCAGTGAAGAGCCTTACCAGATATGGCACCTGCCCTATGTCAGAGCCGAGCCCTCCTTCTGCCATATTGGGGCAGGAGAAATTAAGCTCCACTGCATCGGCGCCGCTTTCCTGACACTGGCGGGCAAGGCTTTCCCACTCCGCCTCGTCCTTTCCCATTATGGAAGCCATGATGAACCTGGTCGGATATTTCTTCTTAAGTTCGCTGATTATCTTAAGATCCTCTTCCACGCTGTGGCGCGAAAGCTGCTCAATATTCTTGAAGCCTATGATGCTGCCGTCCGGTCCATAGACTGCGGAATAACGCGGCGATGCCTCCCTTATATCCATGGAGCATATTGTCTTGAAGGCAGCCCCTGCCCACCCTGCATCAAAGGCCCGGGCACACATATCGTAACTGCTTGAGACTACCGATGAGGCAAGGATAAAAGGGTTCTCCAGAGGGATTCCGCACAGGTCGGTCTTAAGCCTCTCCTCATCGGAGGGCACCGGGACTTCAATTTCAGGACGCACCTGATCATAAAGCCGTGTGACAAGACTCTTAATAGGCACCTGATGCGGTCTTACACATTCTGCTTCGCATGGGGCGCTGCAGCCGGCGCATGGATTTATATCAGGAAGAGATGCTGCGGCATTTATCTCATCATCGAACCAGATGCTCCGGAGCAGTCCGGCCGGATCAAGCTTGCCGCACGCGGCTGTACAGGGGGCATCGTGGCACAATGCACAGCGGAGCATATCGGACCTGTATATCTTTTTCTCAAACATTTGGTTTATTATAGCATATAATTATTGACAAGGAAGATATTAAGGTAAGAAAATATAAATATGCCGAAAAATTATGAGATCGATATGTGCCACGGCCCTCTTCTGAAGAAGATATGCCTGTTTGCCATACCGCTCATATGCTCCACCACTCTGCAGCTCCTGTTCAACACAACTGACATAATTGTAGTAGGCCGGTTTGCAGGGGACAACTCCCTGGCCGCCGTAGGCTCCAACAACGCTATCATAAGGCTGATGCTCAACCTTTTCTTGGGTCTTTCCATAGGGGCGAACATATTGGCAGCCCGATACTACGGCGCAAGAAATAAAGAGGACATGGAAAAGACAGTCCACACCACTATGCTCATCTCGCTGTACGGCGGCCTGGCTATAACTGTTGTAGGAGTTCTGGGTGCCCGGCAGATTCTGATCTGGATGAAGACACCGCAGGAGGTGCTGGAGCTGGCCACCCAATACCTGCAGATCTATTTCCTTGGAATAACATTCACCCTGGTCTACAACTTCGGCAGCGCTATACTGCGGGCTGTGGGGGATACCAGACGGCCCCTTTATTACCTTACGATAGCAGGAGTGATCAACGTAATATTGAACCTGATATTTGTGATAAAGTTCCATTGGGATGTGGCCGGAGTGGCGGCTGCCACAGCTATATCGCAAGCGGTGGCCAGCATTCTTATCGTAGTCTGCATGATGCGGGACACCGGGGCGGTGCACCTGGATCTATCCAGACTGAAGATCCACCGTATACAGCTTAATCTGATATTCCGCCTGGGAATTCCTGCCGGGCTCCATGGAATGCTTTTCTCTATCTCCAATGTGGTGATCCAGTCTTCGGTGAACTCCTTCGGCAATGTGGTCATGGCCGGCAATGCGGCAGCAATAAACATAGAAGGCTATGTATACTTTGCCATGTATGCATTCTCTCAGACAGCAGTCTCCTTCACATCCCAGAACCTGGGAGCCGGGAACTTCAAGCGCATACTGCGGGTTCTTTTCCTTACACAGTGCTGTGTCATTGCAACCGGCCTTGTGCTGGGTGTATCGGCATGGCTGTTCGCGGCGCCCCTGCTGAGCATCTACACAAAGAACCAGGCTGTCATAGCTGCCGGCGTCCTGAGGATGGGCATTATCTCTAAGCCATACCTGCTGTGCGGCATTATGGATGTTCTTACAGGAGCCCTGAGGGGACTTGGATATGTGGTTGCGCCTATGATTGTATCCTTAGGGGGCGCCTGCATATTCCGGCTGGTGTGGATAGCCACCCTGTTCCAGATTCCAAAGTACCACACTGTGCAGACAATATACCTGTCCTACCCTATCTCATGGGTTCTTACTTTTATTGTGTTGGGATTATGCTTTGTATGGGCTTACCGGCGGACTGCCGAGAAGACTTTCCTCAGCTCAGGATCCTCGCTGTAATAATATTGCTCCAGCTCTTCATCTGTAAGACCGATAAGCTCGTGGCTCAGATAATGAATCCAGATCTCATCGCACTGATTCTTTATGACATGCTTGCGGCACCAGTAGTCGGGAATTATGTTCAGGTTCTTGTCCACATACTCCTGAACCTTGTAGTCGTGCACCGCAACTTTTATATCTTCCCTTCTTGGTCCTTTGGACATTATGTAATTGACCAGGAAGTTGATGGTGTAGCCTGAGTCATAGATATCGTCAACAAAGAGAACCTTGTCTCCTGGTCTCAGATTCTCAGGAGAATAGGTCCAGCCGTCCACAGCCACATTGCCACGGCTCTTCACATCAGTATAGGAGCGTGCAACCACTGCGGCATAGAATACCGGCTTGTGACCGGTTCCCTTAAGGACCATCTTGTAGAATTCGCTTATGACGTTGCCCATGTAGGCGCCGCCCCGGAGGGGAACGTAGATCACATCTGGAATAAACCCATCTTCCTTGTACATCTTATATGCCAGCTTAAGGGCATTGTTTCTTACAATATCGTAGGGTAAAAATTCCTTCATGTGATTCTCCTTTCAATCGGGAAGTTTGGTCAGAATCTCGGCATATCCGTCATGGACAGCCACTGTATGCTCAAAATGGCAGGCAAGCGAGTTGTCGGCAGTGACAACAGTCCAGTCGTCTTCCAGCACATCGATCTCGTCACTTCCGATCATAATCATAGGTTCAATGGCAATTACCATGCCATCTCTGAGCCTGGGGCTTATTCCCCGGGTTATAAAGTTGGGGACAGATGGCTCCTCGTGCATGGCAAAGCCTACTCCGTGGCCACAGTATTCACGCACTACGCCGTAGTTATATTTCTTGGCATGTACGAATACAGCCCTTGAGATATCGATGACACGGTTTCCTGCAACAGCTCTTTCTATCCCCTTATAAAGGCACTCCTCGGTCACCTTCATAAGCTGCTGTGCCTCCGGGGAAATCTTTCCAATCCCAACAGTTATTGTGCTGTCAGAGATGTACCCCTTTAAATCGACACAGAAATCCATGCTTACAATATCGCCATCCTTAAGGATACGCTTTCCAGGGATGCCGTGAATAACCTCTTCGTTGACAGAGACACAGATGCTTGCAGGATAGCCCATGTAGCCAAGCTCGGCAGGCTTTGCACCACGCGCCAGGACAAACTCCCGGGCTATGTCATCTATATCCTTGGTGGTCATACCGGATGAAATATGTTTTTTTATCTCGACAAATGTCTCGGCCAGAATAGCACCCGAGTCACGGATGCCGGCAATGTCCTGCTTTGATTTAATTCTTATCATTCTCTTTGTAGATTGCATCAAGGACGCCGTTGACAAACTTGTAGGAGTCGTCGCCACCGAACTCCTGAGCCAGTTTAACAGTCTCGTTGATTATAATTTTGCCGTCAGTGTCCTTCTGAAACAGAAGCCCGTAGACACTGAGGCGCAGAATTGCCAGATCGATGCGGGAGATACGGTCAAAATTCCAATTTTTAATATGTGCTTTGATTGCGCTGTCAACGGTCTGGATATTCTCCAGAGTACCGCAGACAGTAAGTTTGATATAAGCCTCGGAAGAGGGATCAAACTCATCGGGTGACAGATCTTTTACAGACGCGAACAAGAGTTCTGGATCAGATTTTTTCTCGAAATCCCAGCTGTAGATTATCTGAAACGCAAGAACCCTTGCACGGTGCATTGTACCCATATTACAAGAAATATTTTATAGTCGCTTTCTTCTTGAGGTCGTCGGTCACTTCCCGTACACATTCTTTGAATACGGTATCCTGCTTCTTGGCAGTCAGATACTGGACAATAGTATCCTTTACAGTGATATTCTGCTCGTCCGACACTTTCTCGCCCAAAGCAAGAAGACGTGGCTCGTCCACATCCACAATACGTACGATATGGTAACCTACATTGGACTTGATTACAGAGCTGATAGTTCCTTTGCTCATGTTGAACACTGCATCAAAGAACTCGTCGCCCATGAACTTTCTTCTGTTGGAATCGTCAATCCGCAGAGTACCGAACCGGCCGTGGTTATACTTGGAGGCAGAGTCGTCGGAAAGCTCAACTACCTTCTCGAACTCAGAGGAGCTTCTGCCGATCTGCTTGCTGTAACCGTTGATGCGCTCAAGCGCCTTCTGCTGCTCCACAGAGTTAAGGCCACGGGTATCAACATAGATATGATCCATGGTGACTCTCTTAGGCATGAAGAACTGCTTGGTGTTCTCATCATAGAACCGCTTCACCTCGTCGTCGGAAGGAGCCGGGATATTGGCAAGCTTGGTTCCCTTGACCTTTCTGATATATCTCTGGACAGCCAGTGTGGTCTTGCTGCGGTCTGCGTAGACAGTCCAGCTTACATTCATCCGCTGCTCGACAAAATCCTTGAGCTGCTCGTCAGAAACATTTGGACCTGCACCTACTTCCTTTCTGATTGCAGAAAGAATCTCGGCCTCGGAAACCTGGATGCCCTCTTTCTCGGCAGCCTGCCGCAGAAGCACATCCTCGACCATAACCTCAAGCACTTCCTGCTCGCTCTTGTTGACACCGGCGTGCTGAAGCACCTTGATAGTCTGATCAAGCTGTTTTCTGGAGATAATCTCTGATTTAGACAGGTTAACTATCGCAACCCTCTGGTCCATACTTTCCTGAGAATAAACTGCTGCAGAAAGCAGGAGAATCAAGAAAATAGACAGAAGTATTCTTTTCATCACTCTTTATCCTGGCTGGTCTGATTCCACCACTCTGTTGATTCAGCTTCTGTGCTGTTCTTTACTGATCCGAGCAGGTCATCCTTATCGGTGGATCTGTTGACCCATGCCAATCCTAATGAAAGGATAAGGAAGAATGCGGCAAGGATTGAGGTAAACCGTGTAAGCACGTTTCCGGACCGAGAGCCGAACGGTGTGTTGCTGGCTCCGCCGAAGATTCCGCCCAGTCCTTCGCCCTGCTCATCCTGTATAAGCACAAGAAGAATAAGAAGAAGCGAAGCGATGACAAATAAAACAAGCAAGATAATACTTAAAATTCCCATTCAAAAAACCCCTTTATTCAGCGCATTTCAGTATAGCAGCAAAGCTGTCGGATTTCAAGGCAGCACCGCCGATAAGTCCACCGTCGATGTTTGGCATAGCCAGAAGTCCTGCGGCGTTCTCCGGTTTCATGGAGCCGCCATACTGAATTATCATCTTCTCTGCAGCATCTGCAGAATAAATCTCAGCCAGTTTCTCTCTGATAACCTTGTGGATAGCATCGGCATCGGCTGCGGTGGCTGTCTTTCCAGTTCCGATAGCCCATACCGGCTCGTATGCTATTACAATGTGAGAGAGCATTCCCTCGCTGATATCTTTTAAACCATTTACAACCTGAGATGTTACAACTGACTCAGCTTTTCCTGCCTCACGCTCGGCCAAAGTCTCCCCCACACAGAGGATCACATCCAGCCCTTTCTCAAGAGCCAGCTTTACCTTTCCGTTTATGAAGCTGTCGGTCTCGCCATAGTAGCTGCGCCGCTCAGAATGACCCAGGATAACCACAGAGACACCCACATCCTTGAGCATGTCGGGAGAAATCTCGCCTGTGAATGCTCCAGATTCTTTATCGGACATATTCTGGGCTCCCAAAAGGACATTTGTCCCCCGGACCACTTTATTTACTTCTGAAAGAACAGTGAAGACCGGGCAGATGGCGATCTTGCACTTAAGACCTTTTGCCTTCTCCACAATCTCTTTTGCAAGAGCCACAGCCTCGGCTGTAGTCTTGTTCATCTTCCAGTTTCCAGCAATATATTTGATTCTTGCCATAAATACCTCTATTTCTGCAGAGCCACAATACCTGGGAGCGGGAGACCCTGGAGGAATTCCAGAGAAGCACCGCCGCCTGTGGAGACATGGCTCAGTTTATCTGCAAGGCCGAACTTGTTTACAGCTGCCACAGAGTCGCCGCCACCTACTACAGTAGTACCCTTGCAGTCTGCAACTGCCTTTGCAATATCCAGTGTTCCCTTTGCAAAGCTGTCGAACTCGAACACGCCCAGCGGGCCGTTCCATACCACAGACTGTGCCTTGGCCACTGCATCCTTGATAAGGGCGATAGTCTTGGGACCCACATCCATTCCCATAAGGTTGTCCGGAATGTCGATGCTGTCTACTGCCACCGGTGAAGCTTTCTCGTCAAAGGCTTCTGCTGCTATATGGTCTACAGGGAGTATTACATTCACTTTTTTCTCTGCAGCAGCCTTGAGGAAGTCCCGGGCAGTGTCCAGATAGTCGGCCTCGACTAAGGATTTTCCAACCTTGTGTCCCTGGACAGAGAGGAATGTATATGCCATTCCACCGCCGATGACCATGGTGTCGCATGTCTTGAGGAGGCTCTGGAGCACTCCGATCTTGGATGATACCTTTGCTCCGCCGATGATAGCCACAAATGGATGTGCCGGATTCTCCAGGAGAGGAGCCATGAACTTGACCTCTTTCTCGATGAGGAATCCTGCGTAGGATGGCAGGAAGTGGGCAACACCTTCTGTTGAGGCATGGGCCCGGTGGGCTGTGCCGAAGGCATCGTTCACATATACATCGCCATAGGAGGCAAGAGCTTTTGCATAATCTGGGTTGTTGGCCTCTTCGTCAGGATAGAAGCGGACATTCTCAAGAAGGAGCACTTCGCCGGCCTTGAGAGATTTGACCTCTTTCTCCACCTCTGGTCCGATCACATCTGGAGCAACCTTTACAGGCTTTCCAAGAAGCTCGGCAAAGCGTGCTCCGATAGGAGCCATGGAGAACTCAGGGTTCTTCTTTCCCTTAGGCCGTCCGAAGTGGCTCATCACAACCAGGGATGCACCCTTCTGGGAAAGGATATACTCAATAGTCGGAAGTGCGGCGCGGATTCTTGTGTCATCCTTGACCACACCCTCTTTCAGCGGAACATTGAAATCAACCCTGATAAGAACTCTCTTTCCTGTCAGGTCTGCATCGTGGATTGTATTTAAAACCATATCAGCCGTTAACCTTCTTCATGTTTGCGATAAGATCGAGAACCTTGTTGGAATATCCGATCTCGTTGTCGTACCAGGAAACTACTTTCACGAATGTGTCGGTAAGTGCAATTCCTGCCTTTGCGTCGAAGATAGATGTCCGTGTGTCGCCAAGGAAGTCGGAGGATACAACCTGATCCTCTGTATAGCCTAGGATACCCTTGAGCTCCCCTTCGGAAGCTTTCTTCATAGCTTTGCAGATATCCTCATACTTTGCAGGTTTTGCAAGTCTTACTGTCAGGTCTACAACAGATACATCAAGAGTAGGAACTCTCATGGACATACCGGTGAGCTTTCCGTTGAGTGAAGGGATAACCTTTCCAACAGCCTTTGCAGCTCCGGTTGAAGATGGGATGATGTTGCCGCATGCAGCTCTTCCGCCTCTCCAGTCCTTGAGTGATGGTCCGTCTACTGTCTTCTGTGTTGCTGTTACAGAGTGAACTGTTGTCATAAGACCTTCGATGATTCCCCATTTGTCGTTGAGGACTTTTGCGATAGGTGCAAGACAGTTTGTTGTGCAGGAAGCGTTGGATACGAACTTTGTTCCCTTCTTGTATGTCTTCTCGTTCACACCGCATACGAACATAGGTGTGTCGTCCTTGGAAGGTGCTGTCATAACTACATATTTTGCTCCGGCCTTGATGTGTGCCTCTGCCTTCTCTTTTGTAAGGTTGAGACCTGTAGCCTCTACAATGTACTCTGCTCCGACCTTGTCCCATGCCAGTTCAGCTGCATCCTTGCATGCTGTGACTCTGATCTTCTTTCCGTTCACGATAAGAAGTGATTTCTCAACATCTGCCTTGATAGTTCCTTCGAATGCGCCATGCATTGTGTCGTATTTAAGCATATAAGCAAGATAATCTACCGGACAGAGATCGTTGATTCCCACAACTGTGATGTCTGGGCGGGATACTGCGGCTCTGAAAACAAAGCGGCCGATTCTACCAAATCCGTTAATACCAATTTTGATTGTCTTCATAATAAAAACTCCCCTTAGTTTTTTTATAATAATATAATAAATATAAGATAATCGCGTAGTTATGTCAATTTATCGAGTATGGTTTTGTCAAGGTCGGGGTGGATTCCAAGCCTGGTCAGAGAGAAGTCGAAGCGCACTGGATCTTCAGGGTCATACTGGGCAAAGGCAGCTGTAATCTCCTGGGCTGTCCTGATGTCGCCGGCCTTCCGTCTGGTAAAGCCAAGACGGGTGGCTATGTCGTGCATGTGGGTGTCAACCGGCACCAGAAGATCCTTTTTCGAGACCCTGCTCCAGCCGCCCGGATCCACAGAGTCCTGCCGCACCATCCAGCGGAGGAACAGATTGAACCGCTTGCAGGCACTCCCCTTCTCAGGTGGTGTTACAAGTATGCCGCAGCACCCCTTGGAATGCTCCTGGATAAAGGCCAGGAAACTGCTTATGGCCGGCAGTATGTTCCCCTGTGAATATCCCCTGAGAAACAGGGCTTCCAGGCTGCCGTACCGGCGCAGAGCCTCCCCTATGGCATAGAGGAACGATGAGATTTCACAACATTTGAAGAAACGATAGACAAAGTCTTTATACTGTTTTTGTAAATCTTTTAAAGATAATGATTTAAGTGTTTCAGCCGGATGGGATCCCAATGGAGAGAGCACCTGGTCTACAGCCTTAAGGATAAGGTCTACCCGCCCTACTGCCAAGGAGGAGGCGATAAGGCCGGCCACCTCGCGGTCTCTTGCGTCAGGATAGGTGCGCACCGGAGCCAGAGGGTCTGGATAGATGTATTCCGGCTTGTGATATGCGGCATAGACTGTGTCTAAAATTTCCTTGACTGTCATAGACCAAATATAAAAAAATCTCCTGCCAGAAGCAGGAGATTTGGGCCCACATGGACTTGAACCAGGGACCACTCGATTATGAGTCGAGGGCTCTAACCAACTGAGCTATAGGCCCGATATATAAATTATTATAAAAAGGGGCTCCTGTTGTCAAGAGCCCCTTCATTTTCTAAAAAGGAATTATCACTTCTTAGCTTCGGCAGCTGCAACATCGCCCTCGAACTTAACTTTCTGGATCTTAGCCATCCAGATGTAGAGCAGAGAAGGTGCTATGAAGAAGGATGAATATGTACCTACACAGATACCGATTATCAGGTTGAATGCGAAGTTCTTGATCGCACCCAGACCGAACACATAGATGGCAACTACTGCGATGAGTGTCGTCAAGGATGTGATGATACCTCTGGAGAGTGACTGGGAGATACTGGTGTTCAGGATCTGCCGCAGCGGGCTGCCCTTGAGCAGGATGATATTCTCCTTAACTCTGTCGAATATAACGATTGTAGCGTTCAGAGAGTAACCGATGATAGTAAGTACTGCAGCGATTGTGGTTACATCTACCTCAAGCTGGAGTGCTCCGATCACACCTACCATGACCAGGGCGTCGTGTGCCAGTGCCATGATGGATGAAAGACCGTATGCCAGCCGGAAACGGAACCAGATGTAGATAAGCATGAGTGCCAGAGAGAGGATGATCAGCCATACAGACTGCATACTCAGGGTTCTTGAGAACCGCGGACCGGAGAACTCAGACTGCAGGACAGTCACATTTGCCGCACCGAACTTGGCCTCGAGCAGGCTCTTAACCTTGTCGGAGACAGCCACGCCTGTCTGCTCGCCAGTCTCTCTTACTCTGATGCTGAACATCTGCTCTGAAGGATCTCCAACCACCTGAATCTGAGTTGCCCCTGCAGGAGCAAGTACAGTTCTCATGTCAGAGATATCTGCCTTTGCAGAAGCGCTGATCTGAACCCGCATGTTAAGACCGGAGAGGAAGTCGATTCCAAGGTTGAAACCACCCCGTGCACCTGTGATGATGAACAGAAGAATAATGACAATCAGGGATGCGATAGGAGCGATATATCTAAGCTTTGTAAATTCGTAAACTTTTTTCATCTCTTACTTCTCCCAGCTTATGCTTAATTTCTTCATGTGGCCCACATCCAGACAGAAGTCGAAGATAAGTCTGGATACGAAAATTGCGGTGAACATAGAGGTTACAATACCAACTGCCAGTGTATAGGCGAAGCCCTGGATAGGACCTGTTCCCAGCTGAGACATGAACACAGCTACGATGAATGTGGTTATGTTGGAGTCCATGATAGCCCAGAAGGATTTCTCGAAGCCTGCCTTAACAGCTGCGGCAGCCGATTTACCGATCCGGTACTCCTCTTTGATTCTCTCGAATATAACGACATTGGCATCCACCGACATACCGATGTTCAGGATAAGACCTGCGATACTGGTCAGTGTAAGGGTCAGGTTGAATGCTGACAGAATACCTACCATGAGGTAGAGGTTCAGGAGCAGCATAAGGTCTGCGATAAGTCCTGCTCCTTTGTAGTAGATGATCATGAAGATGATTACCAGGAGAAGACCGAGGCCCATAGCCCGTACACCCTGACGGATGGAGTCTTCACCGAGTGATGCACCTACTGCCTGCTGGTTGATTACTTCCAGGGAAACTGGAAGGGCGGCAGTTCTGAGAACCAGTGCTATATCCTGAGCTTCCTGCTTGTCGAGACCGGACATCCGGACCTGACCGCCAGAGATAGCCTCCTGGATTGTGGCACCAGCCTTAACATTGTCATCAAGTACGATGGAAAGGGTCTTCTTGACGTTTGCAGAGGTAAGCTTGAAGAAGATATCTGCTCCTTCCTTATCCAGTGCAAAGTTGATTACAGGACGTCCTGTGACAGGGTCGTTGCCCACCTGTGCATCTACAATGTGGGAACCGTCAAGGCCGATCTCCTCGCGGATAGCAATATGGTTTACGGTATAGTCGATACCGTAGTTGTCTTTCTGTACAAAGCGTCTGCATACAACACCGGCAGGAAGGATTGACTTGTCAACCGGCTGCTCGTCTGCATCCAGAGCCCGGCCAGGATTCTGGTCGATATATGTTCTTAAAGCCTGAGTAGCTTCGTCGTCAACGATATGGAAATTGAGCTTTCCTTTTCCCATGAGGAATGCGTTCACACGCTCTGGGTCTGCAGCACCAGGGATTTCGATAGTGATTCCTGTATCGCCCTGTCTTCTGATCTGAGGCTCTGTGATACCGAACCGGTCGATTCTGTTGTTAAGAATCTCGATGGCACGGTCGATAGCGCCCTTCTTATCATCTGCAGTAGGGGTTCTGCCCAGCTTCTCGCCAAGGCTGTCCATATCTGCCTCGAGCAGTACTGTCATACCGCCGGAAAGGTCAAGACCAAGCTGGAGAATGCTCTTGCTCTTCTCCTTGAGGCCCATGATATCGTCACGATAGTAAGCCTCAATAGCATTGAAAAGCTGTTTCTTGCTCTTGAAGCTGCTTAAAACCTGCTGAACGCTCCATGTGGAAGGAGCATCCTTTTTCATCAGCTTGTAGTTTGCAGCTGCCTTGTCCTTAAGGAAGCTGTACTCAGCTGGAATTGCCTGATTCGGGTTCTCCTTGACCATAGCCTCAAGCTTTTCCAAGTCTTCGGCTGCCTTGGCCTGAGAGAAGTTCCTGATCTGCTCTCTGGAGCCTGTAGCAATTGCCTTGGCATCCTTGCCTACCCCGAAATACCATTTTCCGGTAGGATAGAGAAAGACAGTAGCAATGGCCACAACCAGAAGCACTAGAATAAATCTGGCTCTCTTACTCATAAATTCTCCCCAGTTGTTTATTTATCTTCTTTTTTATCTTCTTTAGCTTCAACTTCTGCTGCAACTTTAGCCTCATGGCTCTCAAGCACAGCGGCAATAGCTGGTTTGACAAACTCAATCTTTGTGTTGTCGTCAACTTTGATGACTACAGTCTGCTCTTTCACTGCCAGGATTACACCACGGATTCCTCCGATAGTCTGAACCTTGTCAAACTTCTTAAGAGCACTGAGCATCTTCTGTGTCTCTTTCTGCTTCTTGTTCTGCGGACGGATGATGAAAAGGTAGAAAATCAAGATAACACCGGCAAAGGTGATGAATGTGGTTGCGGCAGAACCTGCGCCCTGAAGAACAGGCATTCCCATAAAAATACTACTCATTTTGTTTCCTTTAATAAAAAAATCACTTATCGTATATAAATATCACTAATAAGGCCGATAGTCAATAAACTAGGCTGTCACGCCGAAAATCTTTTTAAGCTCGTCAAAGCTCTCCACCGGCTGGCCGGCAAGGGCATTGAACTTATCCAGGACCAGCTGCTCCTCCCCTTTGTCCTTGGAGAAGATGGCAGAACAGACTGCAGCCTTGACCATCCCCCTGTCGAAAAGTTCGGCTGTTCCCAGTTTTCCGTACTCCTGAGCTGATTTTTTGTCCACGACAGCGTTGTCTCCGTCGTAGCCGATGGTAAAAATAAATTCTTCCCGTGTCATATCTTTTCTATTATAGTGAGTTTTACCGTGGAAAGGCAAGGGAAAATTTCAGAGCATCCTCTTTCTGTCCCAGGGCCTTGATTGAACCAGAGAAACGGCGCCACAAACTCCCCTGCTGAGTCCCCTGCTCCGCAACCAGCGGATAAATAGCCAGCGGGCTTCCATCCAGCGATACTGTGCAGCTTCCAACCTGAGCTCCGGCATCAATAACACCTTTGAGCCCCTTGGTCAGAGAGATATCCCAGCTGAGCTTATAAAGCTGGCTATATGGAAGGCATATATGCTCGTAACCATGGATAGTCACAGGGACTGAATCGGCTGTGCAGCCGAAGACCGGTGCATTGACAGGGGCCGGAAGAACCGGAAGGAAGCTTCTGAAGGTGTGGAAACCGTAGGAAAGAAGGCTTGCCCCTTCCTCCATCCGGAACAGCTTGGCATTCATTATATCCTTTGCCTTGATTCCCATGATGACAGCAACAAGCCGCATTCCGTCCCGCTCTGCTGTAAGTGAGATATTGTAACCGGATTCATCTATATAGCCTGTCTTGAGGCCATCAACACCGGGGTAGCGCCCCAGAAGGTCGTTGCTGTTGTTTATAACCCGGCTCCCCATCCTGAAATCAACTGCGCCGGTAAGAACATCCAGATAATCGATGAAATTCTGGATATAGATACGGCAGAACTGGCAGAATTCCAGGGCATTCACCTGGTTTGTATCCTCATATCCTGCAGGGTCGGTGAAAACAAAGGAGTCAAAGCCGAGCTGCCTTGCCTTCTGGTTCATCATCTCCACGCAGTTCTCCCTGCTGCCGCCCACCAGCATGGCAACAGCCATTGCCGCATCGTTGCCGGAGGTGACCATAAGGCCGGTAACAAGGTCTCTAACTTTTATCCGCTGCCCTGCCCTGATATACATAAGGGAGGAGCGGTAAGGAGCTTTCTCGTAGTCGGCCTCGGGCGGGACAACCACCTCCTGGTCCATGTCAAGCTCACCTGCTTTCACCTTCTCCATAAGGAGATATGTGGTCATAAGCTTGGTCATGGAGGCCGGCGGAATAATCTCTTCAGGATTCTTGGTGTAGAGGACTGCCCCTGTGTCGTAATCCATAAGGGCAGCGGCCTTGCACAGCAGGACCGGCTCCGGCACTGTGGTGAAGCCATCATAGACATCTGAATAGGATATCTCAGGGGTTCTTTCCTTGGGCGAGGCAACACATGCCCTGATGCCGGCAACTATACCGAAGAGGATGGCTGCCAGTATGAGAATCTTGATTATTCTTTTAACAGTGCGCTTTGTCATGCTATTACAGAAGCGATTATATCCATAGCTTTCTCATACGAGGAATCTGCAATTGCCATGACTGCTGAAATCGGAGAACCGCCATAGTTCAGGTTGTCAATATCTATGCCGGCCTCGGTAAGGGCAGCCAGAATTTTGAACAGCGGCTTGAAGGAGCTGGTGAGCCCCTCACCGATTATACCTATGATGGCAATACCCGATGCATAGCTTACTTTCTCGATGCCCAGGTTGGCCTTGAGTCTGGAGGTCAGGTCGTCCCAGTCTATCATGTGCTCATCCTTGACATAGAAGTTGAGGGTGTCGATTCCCTTGAGCTCGAAGGAGATTATGAGTCCAAGGGCTCCCAGCTCCTTTTTAAGCTGCAGATGAAGGTCGTGCATATCCTCAAGCTTGTACTTCTCTATGGTGATCCTGCGGAAGCGGCGCTTGCCTGCGAGGCCCACCACAGGATCCTTGGAGGAATCGCGCTGGGAATTTATGAATGTTCCTGCCTCATCAGGAGCGTTTGTATTCTTGATATTGATGGTGATATTGGCCTGGCGCGCCGGTGCGATAGCCTCCTCGTGGAACACGTTGGCACCAAGATATGCCATCTCGCGCATCTCTTTATAGGTTATCTCCGGCACCTGCCGTGCATTTGCAGTTATGCGCGGGTCGCAGGTGTAGGTGCCTGAGACATCGGTCCAGTTCTCGTAAATATCGGCATTAAGGGCCTTTGCGTAAATAGAGCCTGTGATGTCGGAGCCGCCGCGGGAGAATGTCTTTATATTGCCGTCTGGTCCAAGTCCGTAGAAGCCTGGAACCACATATTTCTTGGAAGGGTCTACATTGGCCTTGATAAGGTCGTAGGTCTCGGGAAGGATCTCTCCATGCTCCCCTATGCGGATAACCTTGGCGCTGTCCAGGAATTCAAAGCCGAAGTAGAGGGAGATAAGCTTGGCGTTCAGATATTCACCGCGGCTTGCGGCATAGTCTGGGCTGCATTTGTCCATCATATGGGCTTTTATAGAAATAAGTTCTTCCTTAAGGTCAGAGGTGATGTCAAGGACAGTGGCAATCTGGAGATACCGGTTCCTTATCTTGTCCCAGACTGCAGTGATATCTTTATCGTTGCTTGCAAGGTTATGGCATTTATAAAGGAGGTCAGTTATCTTATCATCCTCTTTATCCCGTTTTCCAGGGGCAGAGACAACTACAATCCTTCTGTCGGGATTGGCCTTCACAATAGCCTGAGTCTTGGAGATCTGCACCGCATCGGCCACAGAGCTTCCACCGAATTTGCAAACAATCATCTTTTTCTCCTTTTTAGGAAATACTGAAATTATTTAACACAATTAAAAACAAAGTTTCAAGACTTTTCTACGCCTTGACTACCTAAATATTATAATATATCTTTATATACCATGAAGATTTGGATTAAATACCTTATCGGAGCCATAGCCGGGGTTGTCCTGGGCAATATCTTCACCAGCTTCTTCGCCGACCCTGCGGTAAGCGAGACTGGCACCAGAATTATACTGAGCATCGGAAAGTATACCTTCTTCCCGCTGATCCTGTTTGCTGTGGCATTCTCTGTCTCAAAGCTGATGACCGAGCATCTTCTGTTCAAGGTATTTCTCAAGGTTGTGCTGTTCACTGCCCTCTCTTCCTTAGTGCTGACCATGGTGGGCGGAGGAGCCGCGCTTTTAGTCTTCCAGGGGCGTATCCCTATTATCTCAGAAGGTGTGGTGAACTTAAGGCTTCCTACCCTGGCACAGCATATCGCCATGATATTCCCGGAGAACTTCTTCGCCATATTCACTGCCACAGGCAACTATCTTATGCCTATGCTGGTGCTGGCTATCCTGGTTGGAATAAACATGGATCCTGCCAACCTTCATACCCGCCCAGTGATTCTGATATTCGACTCCATTGCACGTATTTTCTTTGATATAAACAGCCTGATCATAGAGTTCATGGCTTTGGGAATTGTGTTCCTCTCTGCCACAATGACTGCATCGCTTATTGCAAATCCGCAGCTTGAGCTGTATAAATATCTGCTTATAACTGTAGGCTGTGCCACACTGTTTGTGATATTCATCCTGATCCCGGCTGTCATGATACTCTGCTGCCGCCATGGAAAGCCTTTCCAATCGCTGTACGGGCTTCTGGCTCCAGCATTGGCCGCATTCTTCTCCGGGGATATATACTTCGGTGCCACAACCCTTATAAAGAGCTCCTTCGAGAACATAGGGGCAAAGCGGAAAGTGGGAGCCCCTGTCATAGCTTTCCTCTCTATATTCAGCAGAGGCGGCACTGCCATGGTATCGGCTGCATCCATCATAATAATCATCAAATCATATACTGGAATCGAGATAACCTGGCAGGACTTCTTCCTCATCATGCTCCACACCTTCCTCCTCTCGTTCATTTTGGGAGCTGTCCCGGGAATGGGAACAGCAATTTCTATCACTATGCTCTGCAGCGGATATGGCCACGGAATAGAGAACGGCTATCTTATCATCCAGCCTGTGGCCGGACTTCTGATAAGCTTCAGCGTCCTGGTTGACATAACAGTCATGGGATTCATCAGCACAGTCATTGCCCAGCAGACAGACCTGCGTAAGGAAATAAGCATAATCAAGTTCACATAATTATGGAAAAAGAGAATCCTTCTTTCTTAGATAAAGTCGCATTCATAGACACAAAGCTGGACGAGGTGCTTAAGAGCGCCTTCAAGACAGAGAAGAAATACAAGGCACGGCTCAAGGATATAGAGCCTCAGTACAGCGCCAGCGCCATAAACCTTCTGGATTACCTGGCTTTCCGTAACTTTGACATAGACAAGCTGCAGAAAAAGATGCAGAAGCTGGGTTTTTCCGACCTTTCAGACATAAGCTCCCATGTGCGTCAGACTCTGATCTCGGTAAAGGGAATAGCCGACATGGTGCTGGGGAAGAATCCGAAATACAAGGACGAGGAGTATATAACTGCCCGCAAGAGCCAGAAGCTGCTGGAAGCCAACTGCGATGCCCTGTTCGGCACCAAGCCGGAGAAGCGTGGAACCCGGATTATGGTGACCATGCCGACCCAGGCAGCAACCGACATCAAGCTTATAGAATCGATGCTGGATGCAGGAATGGACTGCGCCCGGATAAACTGTGCCCATGACACCCCTGAAATATGGGAAGCGATAATTGAGAATATCCACACCGCAAAAAAATCTATGGAAAAGGAATGTTCCATAGTGATGGATATTGCCGGCCCAAAGATCCGCACCGGCATTCTTGCAGGCGACCCTATCACGGTTAAAGAGGGAGACACCCTGGTTCTGACCCGGAAGCTGATTCCAGGCGAGGAGAGAAAAGAGGACAAGGCTGCCCATATAGGATGCACCCTGGAGAATGTGTTCCAGTGTGCCAAGCCTGGAAACCGCATCTACTACGATGACGGCAAGATAGAGGGCAACATAGAGAAAGTGAGTCCCGATGCAATCGAGGTGCGGATAACCAATGCAAAATCATCTGGGAGCAAGATAAAGGGAGACAAGGGACTCAACTTCCCTGACACCAAGCTGAACTGCCAGGGCTTTACCCCTAAGGACAAGGAGCATCTGGCCATAATTGCCAAGAACCAGAAGAAGTGGAAAATCCAGGCGCTCAACCTTTCATTTGTCAACAATCCGGCAGAGCTGGATATGATGATAAACGACATAAAGAAGCTGGGGCTCAAGACTGGAATAATAATAAAAATAGAGACAGAGCAGGCCTTTGAGCACCTGCCTGGCATAATACTCTCTGCCATGAAAATCTACCCTGCCGGTATAATGCTGGCCCGGGGCGACCTGGCTATAGAGACAGGGTGGAAGAACTTTGCCACAATCCAGGAGGAGATTATCCGTATAACAGCTGCGGCCCACCTGCCCCTTGTCTGGGCAACCCAGGTGCTGGAGACCCTGGCCAAGGATGGAGTGCCTACCCGGGCCGAGATTACCGATGCGGCGCTGTCTGAGCGTTCTTCCTGCGTCATGCTGAACAAAGGAAAGTACATTGTCATGGCTATCCGCATGCTGGATAAGATTGTCCGCCGCATGGAGAAGTTCCGCACCAAGAGCGAGAACGTGCTGCCGAAGCTGGACGGGGCCGAGAAGCTCATGCTCTCCCACAGGAAATATGATATCTAAAAAAGCAATCGGAATCTTAAAATCTCTTATCCTGCCCATTGCCCTCTATCTGTTTATTTTCAGTCCGTTCTATTCAGAGATGGACCAGCATATGGAGATAACCATCGGGTATGCACTGCTCTCATTCTTCATAGCTTCGGCCGAGCTTGTGACTGTAATACTCATAATGAAACTGGTCAACAGGATACCTCTGGCAGAAACAGGCTTTTTCTCATTCTCTCCCAAGACTCTGCTCAACCTTATCCCTGGAATGTTTTTAATCCTGGCCATTTATCTGGCAGGAATCCTTGCTGTCTTCCTTCTGACAGGCTCGGCCGACGATCCTGGAATTATAACTGTAGAGCTCAAGGCACCTGTCTGGATGCTCTCTATTATGATGCTGGCCGTGGGCTACTGCGAAGAATTTTTCTTCAGATTCTATCTGGTTGAGACTTTGGGGTCAGTGCTGGGAAAGAAGATCGCCATAATTATAAGCGCTGTTTTCTTTGCCCTGGGGCACCTGTACCAGGGATACCTGGCAGTAACAATCATCTTCTTCCTGGCTCTGGGCTTCCAGTGGATCTATGCAAGATATAAGAGCATCCATGTGAATGCCATAATCCATGGCCTGTTTGATGTTGTTTCTGTGCTGCTCAAGGGGGTGGTATAATTATGCTGCAGTCGTTTACAACTGTATTCCAGCAGATAGTCATACTGTTCATCATGATAGGTGTAGGCTATGTCTGCTCAAAGCGCGGTTTCCTCTCCCCACTGACAATAAAAGAGCTTTCCAAGTTCATCATCTATGTGGTGACACCATGTATTGTAGTGGAATCTTTCCACCGTCCATTTGACAGCTCCATGCTTGGGAACATGGGAATTGCCTGTGCCGCCGCAATAGGAGCCCATCTTTTAAATATAATACTTTCCAGAGTTCTGATTCGTGACAAGGAGCAGAACCGGCGGGTTGTATACCAGTTTGCCACTATATTCAGCAACTGCGGCTTCATGGGGCTTCCGCTGCAGTATGCAATACTTGGAACCGACGGTGTATTCTATGGCGCTGTCTTCATAGCTGTATTCAACGTGTTCACATGGACCTATGGCTTCACCATGATGGGAAGCAAGGGACAGAAGCTGAAGTTCAAGGAGATACTGCTGAACCCTGGAGTGCTTGGAGTCACAGCCGGTCTTATCATATTTATCAACTCGCTCCAGATTCCCCATGTCCTGCTGGTGCCCATAAAAAGCTTTGCCGCGTTGAACACACCGCTCCCAATGGTGGTTGTGGGATACTACCTTGCCCAGATAACATCACTCAAGGTGCTTAAAGACAGATATCTTGTGATCACACAGGCTGTAAAACTGCTGGCCGCTCCCCTTCTGGCCCTGCTTATGTTCTATCTGGCCGGAATCAGAGGACTGCTCCTGATATCGCTGGTCATCTCTGCATCAGCTCCATCTGCAGCCAACACTGTGATGTTCTCTGTCCTCTTCAACCGGGATACCAAGCTGGCAGTGACACTGGTCTCTGTATCAGTACTGATATCACTTTTCACAATGCCGCTGGTGATTTCGCTGGCTATGGCGGCTGCTTAGAGGTTCTATGAATTTTATCACTGCAGCAACTGTACAGAAGGATGACGAAGGGAAACGGGCCGATAAGATTTTCCGCATTGTGCTTGGGAAGATGCCTTTAAGCCGCATCTACAAAGAGATCCGGAGCGGTTTTCTAAGGATAAACGGCAGGAAGACCAGAGAGGATGCCAAAGTATCAGCCGGTGACACTGTGGATGTAGCCCAGATCCTGATGGAGTTTGTCTATCAGGCAGAGCCGAAGAAACCTATCCACACCATAAACAGAGAAGCATTCAAGAGGCGGATTGTATTCGAGGATGATGGTATCCTGGTGATAAACAAGAAGAAAGGAGAGCTGGTCCATTCCGACGGCTCATCAAAGCGCTTCACTCCCCTGGATCAGCTGGTGAAGGAATATCTGGACGGAGAGACTGCCGCCTCTATCTCATTCTCCCCCGGACCGCTCCACAGGCTGGACAGGAACACATCGGGAATAATCGCATTTGGAAAGAGTGCCGAAGGGGCAAGAGAATTCTCCAGCGCCCTGCAGCACCGCGAGACCAGAAAATGCTACATAGCACTGCTGGACGGCAAACTGACAGAGAGGGTCTGCAGGGAGGATCCCCTGATTAGAGATGAGAAGACAAACACATC
>JAGCPA010000074.1 GCA_017642445.1 Spirochaetia bacterium | reverse complement strand
TTTTAAGTACAGAAGCAAGCATGGCAACTCCTTGTTCTGTGAAGGCATAAGGTAGTTTTCTTCTGCCACCCCAACTTGAAGTCACAATTTGTGACTTCAAGTTTTCCAAAGTCACAATTTGTGACCTTGAACATGACTCAGCTTCAAATTATGTCCTCGCCCTTTCAAGGTCGAAAATTTCGACCTTGAAACTTGTTTGATTTCTTCATCAGTCAATTGGAATCTGAAATCCTCATCAAAGCGTTCAATATTGTTTTTGACCTGCTCATTAAAACGCTTTGTCTCATACCCATAAATTTCAGCAAGGTCAAAATCAAGCATCACCTGCTGACCCCTGATTACCAGTATCTTATTCTCAATATTCATTTTGCTTCAATTTTTAAAAAAAATGTTGAAAAAATTATGTTATACTTAATTCAGGAGGCTAAAATATGCAGTCAGTATACGAATTCATCAAGAAATGCGGTGTTTATTACCTGGCCACTGCAGAAGGGGACCAGCCCAGAGTCCGCCCATTCGGCACAATCAATCTTTTCGAGGGAAAGCTTTATATACAGACAGGGAAGGTTAAGCCTGTATCCAAGCAGATTGCCGTAGATCCAAAGGTTGAGCTCTCATGCTTTGATGGCACTACATGGTTAAGACTGTCTGGAACACTGGTCAACGACGACCGGCTAGAGCCTAAGGTGGACATGCTTGAGCATTATCCAGAGCTCAAGGCTATGTATTCTGCTTCCGATGACAACACCCAGGTGCTCTATTTCAAGGATGCCAAGGCTGTGTTCTCATCTTTCACAGCACCACCTAAGACAGTTGAGTTCTGATCAGACTGTCCGCTCCAGCAGCTGGTACAGCTTATCTTTGGTAAGCTGATAGTATAGCGGCCTTCCGTGCGGGCACCGCGGCATAGGCATTGCAAACACCTTCTTTATAAGGTCTATCGCCTTGTCGTAGTCAATGGCATCTCCCGCCTTGAAAGCCTTTTTGCAGGCAGCCCGGGCATATAGCTCTGTCTTTATATTCTCGAAGTCCCCGGTCTGTGTGACCAGTAGATTAAGCACATCATTCTTAAGCTCAAAGAAAGAGGAGGGCATAGCATCAATATAGAGCTGCCCGGTCTCGTCCTTCTTGATTATAATCCCGATCTCTGCATACTGCGGAAGCTGCTTCTCTATGAGCTCTGCCACCTGGCTCTCGCACTCGATGTTGTACGGGATAAGGAGCTGGTGAACCTCCGGCTTGCTGCTTAAGAAAAGGTCGAAGTAGAACCGCTCCTGGCATGCATGCTGGTCTATTATGTAGAGGGAATCCTCCCGCTCGCACAGCAGGAAACTGTCGAAGATCTGGCCAAGATAACGGAAATCGCCCTTATATTCAGGGCTCGGCTGGAAATTGACCACCTCGGGCTTGTCCTTGAGTAAATTGGAGAAACTGCGGCTCTGATGCTGCGGTGCAGGGGAGAAGGTCATGCTTGTTTTTTCGGGACCGAACAGGGTTTTTTCCACCGGTTTCGGTTGGTAAGACGGTGTTCCTGGCTGGTATGTCGGTACTGCTTCGGCCGGTTTCTGGATCCATGTCGATATATCCTCGTCCTTAGGATAGAGGGCATCGGATGATCCTGCTGGCTTCTGGAGCTCGCCCATGTGCTGCTTGAGGGCCTCCACCACAGTGCGGTGTATCATGGGCAGGTTGTTTATCTTGACCTCGCGCTTTGCAGGATGGATGTTGAAGTCCACCAGGGATGGGTCTATCTGGATAAAAAGGAAGGCGGCAGGGTAAGTTCCCCCGGGGAAATAGGCCGAAAGTCCGTAGCACACAGCCTGAACCAGGGCAAACTCCTGTATAGGCCGGGAGTTGACATAAATCTTTATATCCCTCCTGTCGCGCCGTACAACCTCCACGCCCGGGAACAGGATAGTGACAGAATAGCCTTCGCACTTGGCCTCCACTTGATGATACAGCTTCTCTGGCGCCAGCGACGGATATGCATCGGCAATCCTCTTCTTAAGCGATGCAGCGGGGAGGAATGTGCTGAGCTTGCCCTCAAGGAACAGCTTGAATGTGATGTTTGGGAATGCCAGAGCCTTCTCGTAGAACACAGTGCGGCAGCTTGAGGTCTCGGCAGCAGGGCTTTTAAGGAACTTGCGCCGGGCAGGGAGGTAGCAGAAAAGCTCCTTTACGCTTACAACAGTCCCCTTGTTGGCCTTAACAGCCCCTAAATCCTTGACCTGACCGCCATCTATTTCGATTCCGTATCCGATCTCACCTGTCTGTGATGTTATAATCTCGAGCTTAGCCGATGCCGCAATGCTTGCGAGGGCCTCGCCACGGAAACCCATGGTCATTATGTTGAAAAGGTCATCTGCAGTGTTCAGCTTGGAGGTTGAGTGGGGAAGAAAGCAGATATCAAGGTCGGCCTTAGACATTCCGGAGCCGTTGTCTATTACCCGTATCTCCTTAATACCTCCGCCTGTCAGGTATACCGAAATCTCGGTGGCACCAGCATCTATGGCGTTGTCCAGAAGCTCCCGCACCACGCTTGAAGTGCGGTCTATAACCTCGCCAGCCGCAATCTTTGAGGCTGTAACCTTGTCCAGTACATGGATCCGTCTTTCTTCGCTCATATCTACAGTTTAACCGATACTGGACAAATTTCAACCCTTTAATATAATTGAATCAAGGAGATGACTATGGGACTTAACGACACTCCATCCGGCGAACGGCTTCATATAGCACTGTTCGGCAGGAGAAATGCAGGAAAATCGAGTCTTATCAACGCAATAATAGGCCAGGATCTTGCTGTGGTATCCGAGGTGAAAGGAACTACCACCGACCCTGTATCCAAGGCTATGGAGCTGCTCCCTCTGGGCCCTGTAGTCATGATAGATACTCCGGGACTTGATGATGTGGGCACTCTGGGCGAAATGCGGATGAAGAAGGCTTTCCAGGTCCTTAACAAGACCGATATCGCACTTCTGGTAGTTGATGCCCAGGAGGGATTCAGTTCAGAAGATGAGCGCATTCTGGAGCGGATAAAGGCAAAATCGATTCCATATATCGTTGTCTACAACAAGTGCGACCTGGTCTCCAAGCAGGAAAAAGGGGATGAGCACACCATCTGGGTGAGCTCTGTCACCAAGGCAAATATAAATGAGCTCAAGGAGCTGATTGCCCATTCTGTTAAGCCTGAAGGGGAAGGAAAGCGGGTGGTCGGCGACCTGATAAAGCAGGATGATGTTATAGTCCTGGTTGTGCCGGTAGACAAGGCTGCCCCAAAAGGGAGGCTTATTCTGCCACAGCAGCAGACTATAAGGGATATTCTGGACACCCAGGCCACTGCAGTTGTCTGTCAGAACACAACCCTGGCCGCAACCCTCAAGACCCTGAATAAGAAGCCTGCCATGGTGATAACAGACAGCCAGGTATTCGGCGAAGTCTCAAAGATTGTGCCGGAAGAGATCCCATTGACCTCTTTCTCCATCCTTTTTGCCCGGTACAAAGGCAATCTTGAGCTTGCAGTGAAGGGTGTGGCAGCCCTGCGGAGCCTTGAGGACGGCGACACAGTGCTTATATCCGAGGGATGCACCCACCACAGGCAGTGCGGAGACATCGGTTCTGTAAAGATTCCACGGTGGATAGCTCAGAACACAGGAAAGAAGATAAATATAGAGCTCTCAAGCGGCACCGAGTTCCCGAGCGACCTTTCCAAGTACAAACTGGTGGTTCACTGCGGTGGATGCATGCTGAACGAGCGGGAGATGAAGTACAGGCTCCGGTGTGCCGAGGACGAGGGGGTTCCTATAACCAACTACGGCATCCTTATTGCCTATGTGACTGGAATTCTTAAGCGTAGTGTGGCTCTTTTCCCTGATATTGCCAGACTTTTAGATTAATAGCAGTTATTCTTTATTATAGCCTCGGGGTAGTAGTGCTTCAGGATATCCTTAAAGCCGATGCCCGATACAGCCATGCCGGCAGCCCCGGTCTGGCACATTCCTACGCCATGTCCCCAGCCGCCCCCTATGAACATGAAGGTGTTGGGCAGGCCGTTGCGCGCAAGCTGGTATTCGCAAACAAACATGGAGCTCTTGAGACCACCGAGCTTAGCCCTGATATCGCGGCTTCCGATAACTATTACACCCAGGGTGCCCTGTACTGTAAGGCTGGTGACACGGCCGCTTATGTCCCGGCTGTTGACCTGTATTCCTTTTATAAAGCCGATGGTGTGCCCCGGATCCACAATATTCTCAAGCTCCTCTCTGCTGTACTGGACGCACCAGCGGTATGATGCATAAGAGGCATGGGGTGCCACATAGCAGTACATAGGGGGCGGATCCTTTATGAACTGGGCCATCTGGGCAGAGCTGGGGGCGTTTTTGTTGGCCTTTATCTTCTTATCTGGAACAGGGGAGAGGAATCCCTGGTTCTGGCTCCCCCAGGCGGTGGCGGGGGATGATGAGTATCCCCCGCTATTGGTGCAGAAGAGTGCATCAATAGGGCTGCCCAGCGGAGTGAACAGTGCTATTCCGAAGGTCTCGTCCACAGCTGCTGTGGTCTGGGGCTTTTCTCTGTTGTAACCGCGGTATGCTGTGTTTACCCCGACATAGACATCATACTCAGCCTTGGAAGAGGCCTGTGTCCTGAGGAGAATGTAGCTCCGGGCAGCCACCGCCTGGGCTTTGAGAGCCTCGTAGTGCCACTGATCAAACATCTCGGCAGGGAGAACACCATACAGATATTCCTCTAAATCTATGTGGTTGATCAGCATAAGAGCTTTATCTTTTATCCGGATCTCAAGGTCTCCCCGGAACATGCTCCCTGTCGGAAGGCTTCCGGATACCCCTGATCTTGTCCTTATGTCTGTAAGTTTTATGGTTCCATTTTTATTGGAAATCCGGTAGGAAGAAGTTGTACCTTTTATAAGTTTACCTTGATTATATACTAAGATTGCACCTTTTTCATAGTTAATATTGAAAACTTCCTTAGTTTGACTGACTGACACATTGAAAGAAGTGATCTTCTCCGCAAGACAGGCACGGACAATTCTGCCCGATTTTTTACCCTTGAAATTGGCCGGAAGAGTCTTGGGATTCTTTGCAGGTGGCGGGGAGAAAGAGCTTTCGCCCCTTGCCATTGTGGAATAATTTCCTCTGCTTACTTTATCAGCCTCTTCCTTCTTTCCAAGCTTCTCCTTTACCCTTGCAAGTGCAGGACGGGCAGATGAGTAGGTGCGCTCCGAAGCCAAGGCCAGGTCGTAGTATATCTCGGCCTTGATAAGGTCTCCCTTCAGCTCTGCACAGCGTCCGGCCTGGTAGTAGCAGACTGCAGAAAACATATTGTCGCCCTGGAAGCTTGTGTAGATATCGATGGCTTTGGTCAGGTTTCCCATCTCCTCGTAGTAGCGGCCTATATAGTAGTTGAGCTCTGCATCAGGGTTCCTGAAGGGCAAAAGCCGCTCTGCATACCGTGTGTTTGCCGCCTTTACAGCTGCAATGAAGGCCAACCTCTTGAACTCAGGGTCTGTATCCTTATACTGGTTTGCCAGGTTTACCGCTTTTTCGGGCTGTCCTGTCTGAAAATACTCCTGGATGGCAAGTTTTGCCTCTTCGGCAGTCATTCCAGAGGCAAAATCAAGGGAAAAAAAGGCAAAAAGAAGCAGAAAACAGGCTTTTCTAAGGTTCATCAGCACTTCCATTTATCTGCATCTATCTTGCTCTTGATGCCTGCGACTTTGGTGAATATCTTATCAAGTTTATCAGCCTCTTCACGGCACATCATGGCTCTTGAGAAGATATCCCTGAAAAAGCGCTGCATCTCCTCGGATCTGTCTATCTTGAAGAATCCTAAGCTGCGGAAGTTCTCTATCAGGTGGCTGCATATCTCATCCATCCTCTGGCTGGAGAGAGGGGTGAAATTCCGCTTCGGAAGCCTTTTTGCACTGGATCTGAAAAGCTGGTAGCACATGATCTGAACCGCATGGGAGAGGTTTAATGATGGGAACTCGTCGGAGGTGGGTATTGAGACCACAGCATTGCACTCAGCAAGCTCACCGTCTGTAAGGCCGTGCTCCTCGTTTCCGAATACTATGGCGACATCACCCTCTGTCATCTGGCAGATAGAGTCGCACATCTCCTCGGGGAGGAAGGTCCTGTACTTTCTCTTTTTACCGGCTCTCCGGCTGGTTCCAACTGAAATGGCTGTCCCGGTAAGGGCTTCCTTGAGGGTGGGGAAGAACTGGGCGTTCTGGTAGATATCAAAGGCATGGACAGCGCGGTATTCTATGGTGTGCTCATCGTATTTCTGGGGATCTGCGATTATAAGATGGTGGAGCCCCATGGTCTTCATGCTCCGGCACACAGCCCCTATGTTTCCGCTGTCATCCGGGTGCACAAGCACTATTTTTGTCCTTTCCTTGATATCGCTCATATCAGAAAAGTATACTAAAACGACGGTTTTAGCAATGGTCAGCCACCCTTGACATAGCAAAATATAATATAATATAAATATTTAAGGTTTTGTTTTGACGGGAAAATTTATTTGTGTCCTGGATGACACTGACTTGATACCAGAATTATGCGGTTTTAACGACCGCAATCTCAAAGCTATAGAAGAGAAGCTTCAGGTGCCTGTCTATTGCAGGGGCAACGAGATTCTGCTTGAGTCCGACGACAAGGGAAAGCAGGAGCTCTTCAGCCATGTTATAGGAAAGATGCGCACCTATGCCCAGAAGGGTATCTCCCCGGACCAGGACATGATAATAACCCTTTTCAACGAGGCAGAATCGGGATCTTCCGATTCCCGCACCGATTATTCCATTACAATTGCAGGCTCAAGCCGCCGGGTATTCCCCCGGAACAAGAACCAGATGAAGCTTTTAGAGCTCTTCGGCACCAAGGACCTGGTGTTTGCCATAGGCCCTGCCGGAACTGGAAAGACCTACCTGGCTGTGGCAAAGGCTCTGAGCGAGATTATGCAGAAGAAGTACCGGAAGCTGGTTATAACCCGGCCTGTGGTGGAGGCAGGGGAGAGCCTGGGGTTCCTGCCAGGCGACCTTGCCCAGAAGATAAGCCCATACCTGCGCCCTCTGTACGACGCAATGGAAAGCCTTCTCTCCTTCGAGGCTGTGACCAAGCTTGAGGAGGCTGGTGTTATAGAGGTGGCACCTTTGGCATATATGAGGGGCCGGAGTCTTTCCGACTGCTATATTATCCTTGATGAGGCTCAGAATACCACCCGGGAGCAGATGAAGATGTTCCTGACACGTATAGGCGAGCATTCAAAGGCTATTGTGACCGGCGATGTGACTCAGATAGACCTTCCCAACAAAGCGGCCTCTGGACTGGTTGAGGCCGCCAGGATACTAAAAGATATCGATGACATCGGTTTTTTGGAATTTTCTCCCGCTGACATCGTTAGAAACCGTCTGGTAAAGAAAATTATAGATGCCTATGAAAAAAATAAATGAACTTTTGCGGTACTTAAAGAATCAGAAGCACAAGGTCATAAAGTTCGCACTTCTTTTCTCTTTTGTCTTTGACCTGCTTTTCATAGTTCTTTTAAGCCGCATGGACAGCTTCTCTGACAGTTCTGGCCAGCTTCAGGCCGGCATGGTGGCAGAGAAAGACATCGTTGCGACCAAGGACATCCAATATATAGACAGCAATGCCATGTCCAAGCTCAAGTACGACACCGAGAAGAAGATTATCCCTATCTTCAAGGTGGACAACAGCATTACAGCCAATGTTACTGCTGCATTCGGGGAGTTTTCCTCAACACTCCAGACCTATTTCTCCGAGAACCTGGATTATGATGCCTTTTTCAACTTGGGCGAGAAACTTAAGGCCGACGGCTACACCTTAAGCCCGGAATTCCTTTACGGCATGGGTAAGACCCCGGCGGCAAACCAGATACTGGAGACCAGCCGGACAGCCCTGGAGGATCTGATGACCCTGGGTGTAATGGACAAGAGTGCGGCCGGCTATGACAAGAATCAGAACGCCGAGGTATGGCGGTGGAGGGAGAACCTGCGCGAGAAGGAGGATATAGCCCTTACCGACCTGATGACCACCGACAAGATTCCAGATTTCATTAAAAGCCGTTACAGCTCTTTCCTTGACAAGAAAGACCTTCAGACTGTTGTCATGTTTGTTCAGCAGTTTGCCAAGGAGAACCTCTTCTTCGACTATGACGAGACAAACAAGAAGAAGGAGACCCTGCTGGCCAACATTGAGCCTGTCTACAAGACCCTTATGCAGGGGGATATGATTGTAAAGAAGGGATTTATCATCTCCGATTCCGACATGGAGAAGATAGCCGCCATAAAGCAGAGTTCCTCCAGCACCAACTGGAGCGGCATAATCGGTATTGTAATCTTCTTCATAATCCTGTTCCTGATGGGTATTGTCATTGTTCCTTATGCATTGGAGGGAAGCCGTGCCAGAACAGAGAGTTACATGCTTTTCTTCATAATCCTTATAGAGATTTTCTTCTTCCTCTTCCTGATCCTGGTTAAGACACCGCCTCTTTTCGACAACCTGATTGCGGCACTTATCATACCTTCTGCCATGTTCTCCATGCTTATTTCTATTGTCTGCAGCCCGTTGGCAGGGGTAAGCTTTGCATTCCTTTCCTCTCTGATTGTATTCATGTTCGGAATGAACAGCGCACTGGCGGCAGTATTCGTAATCCTGTCAGGTGTCTCCGGAGCCCTGGTTGTCCGCAGATACAGCATGAGGATCCAGCTTATCAGATCCGGTGTCCATCTGGGAATAATCAATATGTTCCTTATGCTGACCCTGCTGCTTGCTTCGGGTCAGTTCAATACCCACCGCCTCCTTATGCTTCTTTTTGCATTCCTTAACGGTATGGCCAGCAGTATCCTTTGTCTTGGAATACTGCCTATCATAGAGCATGTTATGAATGTCCCGACCCAGTCCAGGCTGGCAGAGCTTTCAGACCTGAACAACCCTATACTCCAGAAGATGCTCCATATGGCATCGGGAACCTTCAACCACTCACTTCTGGTGGGCAACCTGGCCGAGGCGGCCTGTATGGAGATCAAGGCCAACGGGCTTCTGGCAAAGGTTGGCGGTTACTACCACGACATCGGGAAAATAGACCAGGCCGACTTCTTCATCGAGAACCAGGAGACCTACAACAGGCATGACAACCTTTCGCCAAGCCTTTCGGTATCTATCATAAAATCACACGTCAAATATGGTGTAGAGAAGGCCAAGGAGCTCAATCTGCCCCAGGAGGTGATCGATATAATTGCCCATCATCATGGAAACGGGCTTATCTCCTATTTCTATGTGGAGGCTATGAAGCTTGAGGATAAGGCAAGGGTTACTCCGGAGGCCTATTCCTATTCCGACGGACGCCCTAAGAGCAAGGAGGAGGCAGTTGTACTTCTTGCCGACTCTATAGAAGCTGCGGTGCGTGCCATGAAGAATCCTACACTGGAGGGAATCCAGAACCGGGTTAGCGATATAGTGATGAGCAAGATCGAGTCCAAGCAGCTTTCCGAGAGCGAGCTTACATTCAACGACCTCAAGACCATTGAGAACTCCTTTGTGAACACACTCAGGGGTATTCATCATTCAAGAATCCAATATCCGAAGCAGGAAGAGATAAATGAATTATCTTCAGATACAAAATGAGAGCACAGTCAAGATGAAGAAAGCTCCTGTCAAGGATTTTCTCCTTAAGGTGCTGGAGAGGCTGGGAAAGGATAGATGGGAGGTATCAATCCTCTTTACCGGCGATGCCTTTATCCAGAAGCTTAACAGGGAGTACAGGGGCAAGGATGAGCCTACAGATGTCCTCTCCTTCGCCCAGGTGGACAACAAGGAGGCTTTTCCGGCCAGAGGGGGCAGGTTCTATGCCGGCGACATAGTGATATCTATGGAGACCCTGGCCAAGAATGCAAATTATTTCAATATCAGCATGAACGAGGAGCTTAAGCGGCTTTTAATTCATGGATTATTACATCTCAGCGGTATGGACCATGAGAACAACAATCCTGACCAGCCTATGCTGGTGGAGCAGGAGAAAATTTTAAACCAATTTACTGGAGTGGTTTTGCTTTGAAACCTGGAAGTTTTTTTCAAAATCTGTTTAAGAAACGGAAAGAAGAGCAGGGCGGTTATGACCGTGACCTGAATGTGGAAGAGAAGGAGATGATCAAGGGAGTGGTGGACCTGGCAGAGAAAGATGCCAAGGATATCATGGTTCCCCGTACCGATGTTGTGTTCATCTCATCAGATATGAGCATGGAAGAGGTGCTTGATATTGTCGCCGAGTCGGGCTTTTCCCGGTTCCCGGTCTATGAGGAGACTATCGACAATGTAATCGGTATCCTTTATGTCAAGGATCTGCTCCGCTCTATTGTCAAGAAAGAGGAATTTGACCTTGAGCGCGTTGTGCGCAAGCCTTACTTTATTCCCGATTCCAAGAAGATAAACGCCCTGTTCCACGATTTCAGGAAGAAGAGGGTGCATATTGCTGTGGCTGTCGATGAATACGGCGGAGTTGCCGGCATAATCTGCCTTGAGGATATACTTGAGGAGATTGTAGGAGAGATTCAGGATGAGTTTGACGAGGACGAGGTTGAGGATATCATCCAGACCGGACCGTCAACATATCTTTGCGACACCCGTGTAAGCATAGATGACCTTAACGAGGAGCTTAAGATAAAGCTTCCGCACGAGGATTACGAGACACTTGGCGGCTTTGTGTTCGACCTTTTCGACAAGATTCCTGTCAAGTTTGAGAAGAAAGAGTATGAGGGGATGACCTTCATTATCCAGGATGTAGAAGGAAACAAGATTAAATCTGTAAAAATTGAGTTGAATAAATGTTAAGACAAGTTGCTGCTTTTTCACCAGGCCATCTCACCGGCTTATTTTACATGCAGGACACCAATAAGGATCCTCTTCTGGCAGGTTCCTTGGGTGCCGGATTCTCAATTCTTAAAGGGGTTACCACAACCATAGAGGTAAAGAAGAGCTTTGACGGATGCACTGTGACCTTGAACGGCGAGCTCAGCGATGCCCCTGTAAGCCATATGGTAAGGGACCTTTTCTTCAAGGAGCTTGGAGAAAAGCCTATTCCGATTGATATAAGGCACACTATAGAGACTCCTCAGGGGGCAGGTTTCGGCACCAGCGGCGGGGGAGCCCTGAGCCTGGTACTGGCCCTGAACCACCTTTACGGCGAGCCTTTCAACACTATAAATGCATCCAGGATTGCCCATGTTGCCGAAGTCCGCTGCAAGACCGGGCTTGGTACTGTAATGGGAGAGAGCTTCGGCGGTTTCAGAATCCTTACCAAGGCTGGTGCTCCAGGTATCGGTACTACTATTTCTATCCCTTACGATAAGGATTTATATGCCCTTTGTGTGATGTTCGGCCCACTCTCCACCAAGTCAGCTCTGTCAGATCCAGATATCAGGGCCAGGATCATGAAGGCAGGGGAGAAGTACCACAGCCTGCTGTGCAAGACCCCTGATATTCCTTCGTTCCTTAAGTATTCAAGGATGTTTGCCGAGGAGACTGCCCTCTATTCCGACAAGGTGCGCTCTGCCCTTGATACATTCACAGCAGCTGGAATAAACGCCAGCATGCCTATGTTCGGCGAGGGTATTTTCTCTATTCTGCATAAGCAGGAGCTGCCCGAGGTCATCGAGGTGGCACAGAAGTTCTGCGCCGGTTATCCCGCAGGCTCTGTAGAAGTAATGGTATCCAGCATCGCAAAGCGCGGTGCAGGAATTGTAAGTGAGGATTAAGGGGGAAAGCATGGCATATGGAATCCATCCTTCTTTTGATATAATCGGCACTGCCGGAAGCGAACTGGCTGGAAAGCGCATTGTACTCTGCATTACAGGCAGCGTGGCCTGTGTCCGCTCAAGCGAGATCGCACGTCTTTTAATGCGGCATGGGGCTGCTGTTTATCCGGTTATGACCGAAAGCGCATGTAAGCTTATCGGACCAGACCTTATAGAGTGGGCCTGCGGCTACAAGCCTATAACTACCCTTACCGGGGCAGTTGAGCATGTGGCTCTGGCCGGGAATGTTGCAGACAAGGCAGACCTTATACTGGTGTGCCCATCAACAGCCAACACCATAGGAAAGATTGCAGGCGGCATCGACGACACTCCTGTGACCACTGTGGTTACTACAGCCCTTGGGGAGAGAATTCCTGTTGTGATAGTCCCAGCTATGCACGAGCCTATGTACAGGCATCCTTTTGTCCTTGAGAACATCCAGAAGCTGACCAAGGCTGGAATAACTGTGATGATGCCCAGAATCGAGGAAGGAAAGGCCAAGATACCCGAGAATGCAGATATCTACCAGACAGTCTGCTCTGTTCTGGCCGGAAAGTCGCTTCTTAAAGGGAAGAAGATACTTATAACCGCCGGCCGCACAGTAGAATATATAGACCCGGTGCGGGTAATAACCAACAACAGCTCCGGCAAGATGGGCTTTGCCCTGGCACAGGCTGCTTCCGATATGGGGGCAGAGGTCACAGTTGTCTATGGAAAAGGCTCTGTGGAGCCCGATTCCCGCTTCAATGTAATCAGGGTGAACACTGCTGAAGATATGAAGAAGGCGGTGGAGAAAGAGCTTAAGTCTGGCTCCTATGATATGATGTTCGCATCCTCTGCAGTGGGTGACTGGAAGCCTGTGGAGATGAGCAGAGAGAAGATTTCCACCCGCGGCAACAAGAAGCTTGTGCTTGAGCTTGTTCCTACAGTCAAGATTATAGATGGAATCAAGAAAAAGTTCCCCAAGGTGTTCCTGGTGGCATTCCGTGCACTCCATGATCTTCCAGAGAAGGAGCTGCTGTCCGACGGCAAGAGGCGTATGAAGATTGCTGATGCCGACATGATTGCAGTAAACGATGTCTCCAAGCCTGGACAGGGGTTTGAGAGCGACACCAACGCTATGCTTGCAGTGACTAAAGAGGGCAAGGTGACAAAACTGGATTTTGCCTCCAAATATGATATTGCAAGAAGGCTGCTTACTATAGCAGAGGAGAGAATATGCAGGCGCAGATAATTAACGGACTTGAGATCCGCAAGGCTATCCTTGAGGAGATTAAAGCAGAGACAGCAGAATATAAAACAAAGACAGGTAAAGTTCCTGGCCTTGTAACCATACTGGTGGGAGAGAATCCTGCCTCTGTCTCCTATGTGACTCTTAAGGTCAAGACTGCCCTGGAGATGGGCTTCAACGAGGTTCAGGTGAACCTGCCGGAAAGCTGCACCGAGCAGGAGCTGCTGGATACAGTTGAGAAATATAACAGGGATGACTCTATCCATGGCATCCTGGTACAGCTGCCGCTCCCTAAGCATATAGACGAGAACAAGGTTATCTATGCCATAGATCCAGACAAGGATGTGGACGGCTTCCACCCAGTGAATATCGGCCGGCTTCTTTTAGGAGGAAAGCATACTAAGTATCCTCCATGCACCCCGGCAGGCATTGTAGAGATGCTCTCCCGCGCAGGTGTAGGTACCGAAGGGAAGGAAGTGGTCATAGTAGGCCGCTCCAACCTGGTGGGCAAACCGCTTGCCAACATGCTGTGTGCCAAAGGAAAGAATGCCAACGCAACTGTTACTATCTGCCACACTGGAACCAAGGATCTGGCATCCCACTGCAAGAGGGCCGACATACTGGTTGCAGCAGCCGGCTGTCCAGGCCTTATAAAGCCTGAATGGGTAAAGCCTGGTGCCTGCGTAATCGACGTGGGAGTGAACCGGGTTGGCGAGAAGATAAGCGAGAAGACTGGAAAGAAAGTTGCAATCCTTAAGGGAGACACCGACTTCGATGCCCTGCTTGATATCGCCGGCTACATTACCCCGGTTCCAGGCGGAGTCGGTCCTATGACCATAGCTATGCTTATGAAGAATACACTTAACGCATTTAAATACACAATGGAGAAATAAAAATGGAATCTAAAGAAATCAGCGCAACCTACGAAGCTGCACTTGAAAGAAGCAAAAAAATTGAGGCTGATATCCAGCTCCACCCGGAGCGATATAAAGTTCTTACCGGCGACCGTCCTACCGGACGGCTCCACATAGGCCATTACTTCGGCTCGCTCCAGAACCGTGTGCGGCTGCAGAACATGGGAGTGCCGACATGCATCCTTATTGCTGATTACCAGGTACTTACCGACCACGAGGCTTTCTCTGAGATATCTCAGAACACAAAGCAGCTGGTAATCGACTATCTGGCTGCCGGAATCAAGCCCAGCGACAAGGTCATAATCTATCCTCACAGCTATATTCCAGAGGCAAACCAGCTTATGCTGCCGTTCCTTACACTGGTGTCAAGCTCTGAGCTGGAGCGTAACCCAACTGTAAAAGAGGAGATCTCCAAATCAGAGCTTTCCACAGTTAATGCCGGAATGCTCACTTATCCTATCCATCAGGCCTGCGATATCCTTTACTGCAAAGGTACTGTAGTGCCGGTAGGCAAGGACCAGCTGCCCCATATCGAGCTTACCCAGAAGATAGCCCGCAGGTTCAACAAGAAGTTCTGCAAGAATATGGAGCCTATCTTCCCTGAGCCAAGTGCACTCTTAAGCAAGACACCCAGCATACTTGGTCTTGACGGCAGCCAGAAGATGAGCAAGAGCCGTGGCAATGCCATCATGCTCTGCGCTTCCGAGGACGAGACTGCATCTCTTATAAAGAAGGCAAAGACCGATACTGAACGCCATATAACCTATGATCCGGTGAACAGACCGGAGGTTGCAAACCTTCTTATGCTAATATCCCTGTGCACCGACGAGGATCCTGCTGCAATTGCTGAGCGGATCGGAGACGGCGGCGGTGGACTCCTTAAAAAGACTCTTACCGAGGCACTTAACGAGAAGCTCAGGCCTCTGAGGGCAGAGCGGGTACGCCTTGAGGCATCTCCAGATTATATCCGCAGCGTTCTTATGGACGGTGTGAAGCGGGCACGTGAGATGGCTGTAGCCACTCTGGACGAGGTCCGCCGGGCCATGAACATGGAGATATGAGAGCCAGAAAAGCTTTTTTTCTCATATTACTTTATTTCATTTCTTTCTGTCTCTATGCCGAGGAAGAGAAGAAGCACTATGTGATTCCTGCGGTCGAGATGCTGGCGGAGAGTTCTCTTCTTTTATGCTTCAACCGGTTTGTCACACCATGGAAGAACTATGGCCATGTGACTTGGGAGGATATTGATCATAACCTTCACAGCGCCTGGGTGTGGGATCAGGACGAATACAACATAAACCAGATCTGTCATCCGTACCAGGGGGCATCATACTTTACCACAGCCAGGTCTGCAGGGCTCAACTTCTGGGAATCGGCCGCCTATGCCACCGCCTTCGGAAATATTCCATGGGAAGTTTTCTGTGAGTGCGAGACCCCGGCTATAAACGATTTTATCATAACTGCTGTGGGCGGTGCCTCTCTTGGAGAGATGCTGCACCGTTTCTATGCCGACAGCTGGCACACAAATTTCCGCTGGATGTCCTACATTCTGGCACCTTTCGAGGCGATAAACTACCATATCTTCAAGTGGGAACCTGGTGTCATGGAGGATAGGACCGAGGAGCTTGATACATACTTCTTTGCAGGAGCATTTATAAAAAGCTCTCGCTTTGACAGGATGCAGGACGACCTGACCGATTTCTACCACTTTATGTTTGGGGCAGGGGTGAATGCAGTATATGGAAAACCATACGGTCACAGCACCAAAGCCCCGTTTGACAGCTTCGAGTTCCACCTGCAGGGCAGCTTCTCTCCAGAAAACTATATGTACATTCTTTTCACCGACGGCTACCTGTGGTCAAAGAAGGTTAATACCGGCCTTAATTCAGCATCTACAGTGGGCATAAGCCTCCACTATAACTTCATATATTCCGACGAGATAAACTATTCGGACAACAGCCTTGGCTTTACCATGAAAAGCAGGTTCTTCCTGCCCAACAATGTCCTTTTTGACTTTAAAATCCACCTTAACTGGCTTATGCTGGGCGGCACCGAGTATTATAAGTTTATGAACGGCGATATACCGAGTCCGGCATCGGGGGATGAGCGGAGGACCTATGACCTGTGCACCGGCGAGAATATCAAGCTGGCCATGAAATTAAGCCACGAAGGCTTTGGAATCTTATCATTCTTCGGGATGTTCAGCGGTATGCATACTATAAATGACGCAATACCTGAGGATGGCTCCGACGGATTCACTTCTGTAGTTATGATGGGGCTCTCTTATGAGCATAGAGTGCTGCGTAACCTTTCGGCCGGAATATCGTATCAATCATATTATAAGAAGGGATTCTATCAGGATGCCGATGATCATTTCGACACAAACCATTTTGTATCTATTTTCTGTAAGCTAAAAGTGAGGTAATTATGAAAAAGCTTAAACCAATATCTTATTCGTTCCTTAAAGGACTTCTTATCTGTGTGCTGATAACATTCGCAGCATCCACATTCTTTTCATGGAAGATCCAGAACTATCTGTGCAACACCGATACAAAGAAACTTATAACGGTTAACATAAAGGATGTTCAGCAGGATATAAATGATGCTTCTGATGAAAATATGCTTGTCCTGGCCCGGGAAATTGCCGCCATATTTGATAAGACTGATGTGATAGATAATGATCTTCTGCGCTCTATCTACAAGGATTACAGCATTGCAGAAATCAATATCATAGGATCGGACAACAAGATAACACACAGCACCAACAGCCGTTTCATAGGGTATGATATGGGCAGCGGAAAGCAGTCGGGAGAATTCGCTGTTCTCCTTAAGGGACAGAAGGAGCTTGTTCAGGATTATCAGCCTATATCCTACGATGCGTCAATCTCCAGAAAATATGCAGGTATTGCCCTTAAAAGAGGGGGCTACATGCAGATCGGCTATGCTGCGGAGCATTTCCAGAGAGATATAGACCAGCAGATTGTCGGAATAACCAAGAACCGCCATATCGGAGAAGAGGGAAGCCTTATAGTGGCAGATAAATATGGCCTTATAGTCTCGGACCGGAACAACAATTTCGGAAAGCCCCTCGATTCCACAGGCTTCAAGATAGACTGGCATGTTGTTCCCTCGGAGACAATATTCAAACAGAATGTATTTGGCAAACCAAGCTTCTGTATGTATGTCATTTCCGAAGGTTACTATATAATAGGAGTAATCCCTGTAAAAGAGGCTATGCGCACCAGCAGGGCCGGACTTATCCTTACCGTTATATTGAGCACAATTATGTTCGGTATCCTGTTTACTGCACTCTATATCCTGGTTAAGAACCTGGTTGTAAGAAAGATTCAGAAAGTCAACGGCGCCCTGGCCCAGATTACTGGAGGAAACCTTGACGAAGTGGTGAATGTGCGGTCCAACAGTGAATTCGACGCCCTTTCCAATGACATAAATATGACGGTTGAGACCTTAAAGCGCTATATTGCAGAGGCTGCGGCCAGGATAGACAAGGAGCTCGACTTTGCCCGCATTATCCAGATGTCTGTGCTGCCAAGCATCTTCCCACCGTTCCCAGACCATAAGGAGCTTGATATATTTGCATCCATGAATGCGGCCAAGGAGGTTGGAGGCGACTTCTATGACTTCTACCTGGTGGACGACAGCAAGCTGGCCTTCATAATAGCTGATGTTTCTGGAAAAGGAATTCCTGCCGCCATGTTCATGATGACAAGTAAGACCCTTATAAAGAGCCTTGCCACCGAGGGCCACAGCATCGCCACTGTCATAAGTGCGGCCAACACCAAGCTGTGCGAGAACAATGAAGCCAATATGTTCATAACTGCATTCATGGGCTGCCTGGACCTTAAGACCGGAAAGCTTGAATATGTTAGCGCAGGGCATAACCCGCCTCTGATTAAGCACGGCGATGATGGTTTCAGTTACCTGCCTAAGAGCAAGACTATAGTCCTGGCAGCCATGGAGGGCTATCCATACAGAGCCGAGGAGATGCAGCTGGAGCCTGGAGATGTGATCTACACCTATACCGACGGTGTCACCGAGGCCACAGACAGCAAGGAGGAGCTTTATGGCGAGCCACGCCTAAAGGATGCGCTTAACGCCAATGAGTGGAGCTCTATGGAAGAGCTTTGTATTGGTATAAAGAAAGATGTGGATGCCTTTGTCGGAGATGCACCTCAGTTTGACGATATAACAATGCTTGCCATCAGATGGCAGCCGAAATGACATCCTGGATGTCGCTGCATCCGGTAAGTATCATTATAAGGCGGTCCATGCCCAGAGCTGTGCCTGAACACTTGGGGAAATCTTTAAAATTATCGGGGTAGGCAGGGTCTACAGCGATTGGAACCTGGGCAAGGGCATTTTTTGCAGCTGTTTCTGTTCTATAGTATTCCCTTACAAGTGCAGGATCAGTCTCCTCGGAATAGCAGTTCGCAATCTCTATGCCGTCGATGTAGAGCTCCCACCGCTCATAGTATGGGCTGTCTGGTTTCTTTTTCGCCATGCATGGTATCTGGACCGGATAATCCTTAAGCACAGTTATTCCTTTGCTGCAGAGCTCTGGCTCGGTCTTGGATACAAACAGAAGGTTGAACAGCTCTTCCCATGTTGTGCAGCTGTCTGTTATATCATGACCAGCCTTGATGGCAGCCTCTTTAAGTGTAGAAAAATCAGGACATTTCTCTATATCTATACCTGTTGTTTTTAAAAATGCACTTTGAATAGTCATAGCTTTTATAGGTATTTCAGCATATTTTGACTGGAATTTTAAAAACAGACTTTTAAAAAGTTCTTCTGTCAATTTCAGGGAATCCATATAGTCAGCTTTGTCTGCATAGTACTCCAGCATGGTGAACTCAGGGGAGTGCTGCCGGCCCGACTGCTCGTTGTTCCGAAAGCATTTACATATCTGGAATATGCTGCCGCTCCCTTTGGCAATAAGCTTTTTCATCCACAGTTCAGGGGATGGGAGAAGATAAAGTTTCCGGCTCTTTTTATATATGGAAATCTGCTCTGTCTTGAATATTTCTATATGGGCCTCTGGAATCACATGTGGAGCCATAAGTGGTGTCTCCACCTGGAGAAATCCTTTATCGATGAAAAAATTACGTACAGCCTCGGTTATCTCTGATCTTTTTCTTAAAATAGAAAACTTTTCCGCACTGGTCATACTTTATTATACAAAATTTTGAATACCTATGCTATAATGCAAATATGGCTGATACAAAAAAGGCAAAATTAAAGAAAAAGATACTTGTTGTAGAAGATGATGAGGATATCAGGAACCTGGTTCTCTTCAACCTGGAGATGACCGGGGAATACGAGCTTCTGCAATCTGATAATGGCGAGGATGCCATTGTATTGGCCCAGAAGCATATACCTGCATTGGTTATCCTTGATGTCATGCTCCCGGGCATCGACGGTTTCGAGGTGTGCCGCCAGCTCAAGGCAAACAGCACCACTCATAAGATCCCTATTGTCATGCTTACAGCGCGCTCAGACGACAACGATGTTGTAAAAGGGTTTGAGCTGGGTGTTGAGGATTACCTGAGAAAGCCTTTCAGCAGCATGAAGATTCTGCTGGCCAGGGTTAGCAACATACTGCAGCGTCATGATACAGATGCCCCTATAATCACCCTTGGGGAGATAGAGCTCAATCCACTCAATTATTCTGTTACAGTCGCAGGGGAGGCGGTCGATCTCTCCTATTCCGAGTTCAAGATCCTGCAGCTACTTATGGAGAACCCCGGCATCACATACACCCGTGAGACTATTATGACTGTGGTAAAGGCGGGGAAGAACATGCCGGAGACCGACGACACAGCCAAGAAGAAGGCTTCTGCGCTCCGCTCCATAGATGTGCAGGTACTCTCGCTGCGCAAGAAGCTTGGTGAGTGCGGCAGATATATCCAGACTGTGCGCAGCGCAGGTTACATGATCAAGATAGAGCCATGAAGAAATACAGATCCTTCTTTGTAAAGATTTTCTCGATACAGATGATAGCCCTGTTTCTGGTTATTCTGTTATCTGTGCTCCTCTCTCTGAGCGCCATATCCGAGATTATCTATGACAAGACCGAGAAGGAGCTGGAGGATATGTGCCGTATCATCAATAACCTGCTGCCCGACACCGGCATTGTCACCTTGAACGATATCGAGGCTATGAGCCTTTATGCCACGGCAGGAACCAGTGTGCGGCTTACTATTATCCAGTATTCGGGCAGCGTTCTGGCCGATTCCCAGAGCAACTACCGTAATATGAAGAACCACTTCGACAGGCCCGAGGTCATGGATGCTTTCCTTAAGGATGTGGGGCACAGCGTCCGGTTAAGCGAGACATTGGGTATAGAGATGGTCTATGTGGCCATAGCAGTGCCGGCCAAGAGCTTTATTGTCCGTACATCTATGCCTGTTACAGATGTCTACAGGTTCTTCAGCATAATGCGCAGAAGGCTTTTTCCATATTCTATCCTTATCTTCTGTGTCTCTCTCATATTCACATTCCTCTTTACAAGCAGCATAAACTCAACCCTCAAGCTTATGAGGGGTGTGACCAAGAAATATGCATCGGGCGATTTTTCTGCCAAACTGCCGCCACGTAACGACGATTTGGGGGAGCTTACCGATGCCATAAACTCCATGGGAAGCCAGCTTGGCAAGCGGATTGACACTATCACGGCCCAGAGGGACGAGATCCAAGCTATCGTAAGCGGTATGATAAACCCTGTCATATTGATAGACGACAAGATGAATATCCTGGAGATGAACCCTGCCGCCATCCATCTTGCCGGCACATCCGAAATCTTCAAGGGAAAACCTATGGAGAGCCTGATAAAGAACCAGGATCTGGTGAACATTGCCAGCGCATGCCTTTCCAAGCAGGATATCCAGGAGGCTGCAATCTGTCTGGATACTGACAAGGGAATCTATTACTTCATCTATGCCTCATATATAAACGGCACTGTGCTGATGGTGATGAACGATATCTCCGGCATGAAGCAGATGGACGAGATGAGAAAGGAGTTCTCCATGAACGTCTCCCATGAGCTCAAGACCCCTGTCACATCAATCATGGGCTATGTAGACACTCTTCTGAGCATCTACCACGATCATCCCGAGAACATCGGCAAATTCCTTGAGATCATAAAGAAGCAGACAGAACGCCTTGCCGGTATTATAGAGGACCTCCTTACTCTGTCCAGGACCGAGAGCTCCTTTATAAGGCTTGAGAAGGAGAGGATTTCAGCCTCTAGCCTGATTGATCTCTGTGTCGCAGAGCATGCGGATCAGGCTGTGCAGAAGCAGACCAGGATAGAAGTTGACATGCCGGAAGATATAATGATTCTGGCCCATCCTGTGCTGGCCCAGCTGGCTATCGGGAACCTTCTTGACAACGCAGTCAAATATTCACCTGATAAATCAACTGTTATTATCCATGTGAGACAGGAAGATGAATACACCAAGATATCGGTGGAGGACAACGGCCCGGGAATAGACGGGAAAAATTTAGGTCATATCTTTGAGAAATTCTACCGGGTAAACAAAGAGGTGAGCCGCAGCCTGGGCGGAACCGGCCTGGGTCTTTCTATAGTAAAACAGGTTGCAATAACTCATGGCGGCAAAGTGTCGGTAGAGAGCACTGTTGGCAAAGGCACTGTATTTACTATATACTTCCCTGTATGAAAAAGTTTACTACATTTTTATTTCTTGTATTTATTTCAATTTTCACAATATATGCAGAGATAGCCCCCGATACAGTTCTGATACCCGACAGTGCCATAACCTTTGGCAAGCTTCCTAATGGGCTTACATACTATATCCGTCCTAACAGTTACCCAGAGAACCGTGTTTTCTTCCGTCTTGTGGTGAAGTCAGGCTCTGTGATGGAGGATGATGACCAGCTGGGGCTGGCCCATTTCTTCGAGCACATGGCTTTCAATGGAACCGAGAAATATCCGGGGAACCAGGTGATAGATTTTTTGGAGAAGAATG
>JAGCPA010000073.1 GCA_017642445.1 Spirochaetia bacterium | reverse complement strand
TCTTCCGTCTTGTGGTGAAGTCAGGCTCTGTGATGGAGGATGATGACCAGCTGGGGCTGGCCCATTTCTTCGAGCACATGGCTTTCAATGGAACCGAGAAATATCCGGGGAACCAGGTGATAGATTTTTTGGAGAAGAATGTAATCCAGTTCGGCCCTGAGATCAACGCATATACCTCCTATGACCAGACCGTGTTCATGCTTGAGATTCCCTCTGACAAGCCCCAGCTGGTGGACCAGTGCATAGAGGTGCTGGGCCAGTGGGCCGCATATGTCAAGCTTGAGCAGCAGGATATAGATGATGAGCGTGGGGTTGTGATAGAGGAGTGGAGACAGCACCAGAGAGCCGAGTACAGGCTTCAGGAGTTCCTGCTGGACAACCTTTTCAAGGATTCCCGCTTTGCAGCCCGTAATCCGATAGGCAAGGTTAAGATTCTTGAGACCTTTACCCGGGATCAGCTGGTCAGATACTACAAAGAGTGGTATACACCAGACCGTATGGCTGTCATGGTCATTGGCGATATCGATGCTGCATCTGTAAAGAGCAGTATAGAAAAGAACTTCTCTTCCCTCAAGAACAACCCGCATCAGCGCATAATAGATATGAGTGTTCCTATTGAGGCTGGAACTGTGACTGGCATCAAGACCGACCCTGAAGCCACAGAAAACCAGTTCGACATGTGCATAAAGGTCCCATTCCAGCAGAACAAGCTGGCTGGCGACTATAGAAGCTACATAGTGCGGATTCTGTTCTGCAACATGATGTCAGACCGCTTTGACCAGCTTCGCCGCAGCCAGAATCCACCATTCATGTCTGCCAATATAGGTTTTTCCCATCTTTTTTCCTCTGCAAGCTTCTTTAATTTTGGTGTCGACCTCAAGGATAATGGGGTCAGGGAGGGGATAGAGAAGGCCTGTAACGAGATTGCACGTGTATCTCAGCATGGATTTACACAGACAGAGCTTGAGAGGGCCAAGGCAGAGCTTCTTTCCCTGGTTGAGTCTCTCCACAACGAGAAGGACAAGACCAGTTCAGCCAGCCTGATAAATGAATATACCAGGAACTTCATGGAGGATGAGCCTATTCCTGGCATTGACACGGAATATGAGCTTTACTGCCAGTATCTTCCGCTTATCCAGCTGGAAGAGGTGAACAGCTTTGTTCAGAATTACCTTAAGAAAGATGGACGGGTTCTGGTTGCCACCGGCAAACCGCAGAGCTTCGGCGACCTTACAGAAGCATCGCTCCAGAGTCTGGTGGACAATGCTTTATCTTCAAGGCAGGAGCCATATGAGGATCTATCCCTCTTGGACAGCCTGATTGACAATATTCCTGCAGAAGGGAAGATAAAATCGGCCAGGACAGACAAGAAGACAGGGCTTACAACTCTTAAGCTCTCCAACGGAGCAAAGGTGCTTCTTTATCCTACAGAGTTCAAGAACGACCAGATACTGATCTCTGCCATAAGCGAAGGGGGAACCTCTTTAGTCTCAGACGCCCAGTGGGCTTCGGCTGCTGTAGCCTGTGCCCTGGTGCATAACAGCGGTCTCGGCTCTTTCTCCAAGGTGGAGCTGGACCAGATGCTCAAAGGAAAGAATGTGGCTGTCTCTCCGTTTATAGAGACCTATTCTGAAGGCTTTACCGGCAGCTCGACAAAGAAGGACCTTGAGACTGCATTCCAGCTTATCTATCTCTATTTCACAGCTCCCAGATTTGACCAGGAGGCCTACAGCTCCTACATGACAAGGCTTGAGACTGCTATAAAGAATCAGGAGGCATCTCCAGACACTGCCTTTGTCAAAGCTCTTAAGGAACTTGTGACCCAGAACCATCCGCGCGGCAGGATTTTAGATATGGATGTATACAAGGAGATCTCTTTCCAGGATGCCCAGGATGTCTACAGAGCGCGCTTCGCAGACCCAGGTGACTTTACCTTTATATTTGTGGGCAACATTGACATTGAGTCTGCCAAGAACCTTGCCTCGACCTATATTGCATCCATACCATCAGCAGGAACCAGAGAGCGGTGGAAGGATGTTGGACTCCGCCTCCCGGCAGGGCAGAAGACAGCTTCGGTCTACAAAGGGACAGATTTCCGCAGCCAGATCCTTACAATCCTGAAAGGAAACTTCCGCTATACCCCGAAGGAGGATCTATATATCGATGCTCTTGCATATTTCCTTGACCTGCGTCTTATGGAAGTGATACGTGAGCAGCTGGGCGGAACCTATACTATCAGCGCATATCCATCCACAACCCCTATGCCGGTCCAGCAGTATATGATCAACATAATCTATGGCTGCTCGCCATTAAGGGTTAATGAGCTCATGGATACTGTAACTGCCGAGATTCAGAAGCTTAAGGAGGATATCCCCCAGGAATATCTGGACAAGTATAAGGCAACCAGGCTTGCAGAGTATAACAAGGGTATAAAAGAGAACTCCTGGTATCTTTCCCAGCTGACAGACTGCGCATATTATGGACAGCGCTTCACAAAAGAGTCAGATTTCCCGAAGATGCTTGATAAACTTACACTGAAGACACTTAAAAAGAAGGCTGCCAAATACCTGGATACTGAGAATACCCTCAATGTGATACTCTATCCGGAACAGTAAAATAGGTGAATCTGTTCTTATTGCGCAATATTGTAATATAATTTATAATATAGTGTTATGAATCTTGAAGTTTTTATCCTTGGCTGCGGTGGTATGATGCCACTCCCAAGGCGTCATCTTACATCTGTTCTTCTCAGGCGGGAAGGGGATCTCCTCCTTTTTGACTGCGGGGAAGGGACTCAGATTTCATTGAAAAAACTCAACCTCAGGTGGAAGAATATCTCCACTATTTTCATATCACATACCCATGCAGACCATGTCACAGGGCTTCCTGGTATCCTTATGCTGTCGTCCCAGGTGGACCGCACCGAGCCTCTTTATATAATTGGACCTCCTAAAATCAAGGAATTTGTGGAGACCAGCATAAAAGTTCTGGATATGTATATAAACTATGATATTATAGTCAAGGAGATAACTGAGCCAGGTGTGGTGATGGAGGGTGAAAACTTCAAGGTGGAGGCTTTCCAGCTTGAGCACACCAAGCCTTGTTACGGATATAAGCTTACCGAAAACCCAAGACCCGGAATCTTCCATCCGGAGAAGGCAAAGGAGCTGGGTATTCCAATGGGAGCAATGTGGTCAGAGCTCCAGCACGGGCAGACTATAACTCTTGCAGATGGAAGGAGTGTGACTCCAGATATGGTGCTGGGTGAGCCAAGGAAAGGGAGAAAGTTCTCCTTTGTCACCGATTCACTTGCTCTTCCTTCCATAGCAGAAGAGGTTAAGGATTCTGACCTCTTTATCTGCGAGGGGATGTTTGAGGATGAGCTTGCGGAGAGTGCCCACGAGAAAAAGCACATGACTGCCACAGAGGCAGCAGGTATTGCCTCAGAGGCTGGAGGCATAAAACAGATGGGGCTTATACATTACAGCCCAAGGTATACTGACAAGGAGCTGTCGATCCTTCTGGAACAGGCGCAGAAAGTTTTTCCAGACACATTCCTGACCAGGGACGGACAGACAATCCTTTTGAAATATGAGGATTAAATTTGGGAGACTAGGATGATTAAAGTCGAAAACATTGACAAGATCTATGGCAGATTCAAAGCGGTGGACAATGTCTCCTTCCACATCGGGAAGGGAGAGATTGTAGGCCTTCTGGGTCCTAATGGAGCAGGGAAGACCACCATCATGAAAATTCTTACCGGATACCACTATCCGACACACGGTACTGCCATACTGAACGGTTACAGCATCTATGACGACCTGCTCAAGGTCAAGGAATCCACCGGGTATCTGCCTGAGATGGCACCCCTTTATGATGACCTTACTGTGATGGAATATCTCGATTTCATGGCAGATATCCGCAAGGTGCCTAAAAGCAGGAAAAAGATAGAGATAGACCGGGTTATCCAGGAGACTGGCCTTGGTCCTGTAGTCTACAGGAGCATCGGCAAGCTTTCCAAGGGTTACAGGCAGAGAACCGGCCTTGCCCAGGCTATCATACATTCACCTGATATCCTTATTCTGGATGAGCCTACCACCGGACTTGACCCTAACCAGATAATCGAGATCCGCAAGCTTATCTGCGACATCGGGAAAGAGAAGACTGTAATTCTTTCCACCCATATTCTGCAGGAGGTGGAGGCAGTCTGCAACCGTGTCCTTATCCTTAACCACGGAAAGATTGTTGCAGAGGGCAGCCCGTCCGAGATCAGGGAGCAGGTGCAGAAGGATGACCGTTTCACCATCGAGGTGGCCGGATCTGTAGATGCCCAGGCTCTCAAGAATCTTGAGCCGGTTTCGGAGATCATCTCTTCCGAGGTCCAGGGCGGCAAGACAATAATCAAGATATCTGCACAGAAGGGAGCCGACACCGGTGCCCTTATATTCGACTGGGCTGTGAAGAACGGATGCAGGCTCTCGGCTTTGGTTCCTGAACAGACAAGCCTTGAGGATATCTTCAGAAAGCTTACAAATCAGACAGAGGTGTAATATGAATATCAAAGGACTTATCAAAAAAGAGCTAAAAGCATATTTCAACTCTCCTATGGCATATCTGGTTGTCCTTTTCTTTGTCCTTACGCTGAATATATTCTTTTTCTTCTTCGGACAGTTCTTCGGAAGAGACACAGCCAGCATGCGGAGTTATTTCTCTATAATGCCGGTTCTCTTTATCCTTATCCTTCCGGCAATAAGTATGCGGAGCTGGGCCGAGGAGCGGAAGCTTAAGACCGACATGCTCCTTTTCACACTCCCATTAAGCGAGTTCGAGATAGTCATGGGTAAATTCCTGAGTGCGGTAATCCTCCTTATATTGATGATTGTCCTCACTTTCCCGGTTCCGATTATGCTAAATATGTTCGGAAGCTTTGAGAGGGGTCAGATCATCGGAGAATATATCGGAACCTTCCTGCTGGGCCTTGCAGGGCTCTCTGTGGGACAGTTCATCTCCTCAAGGACATCCAACCAGATCAGCGCCTACATCTTCAGCGTTGTGGCATTGCTGTTCATAACATTCATAGGGCAGATAACCATGGTCATCAATGTTCCTAAGTTCATTGACAACCTTTTCAGCTATCTCTCACTCTCGACCCACTTTGAGTCATTCGAGAAAGGCATTTTCGACACCAGGGATTTCTCCTTCTTTGCTATAATAACCTGCCTTTTCATCTATCTGAATGTAAAAGTGATCAAACTTAACAAGTGAGGCGGCAGATATGAATAACAGAACAAAAGAATTGATTACAGCTGCACTGGTTTTTGTTGCCGCTATACTTCTGGCCCTCAACACAACCCGCTATTTCGGCAGAATAGACATGACAGAGACCAAGGAGTTCACAATCTCCAATACTACCAAGGATTATATCAAGACAATCCCGGAGCAGGTGAACCTGACTTATTTCATCTCTGACAAGATCCGCAACATATCTCCTGCGGCAGGGCAGATAGAGGACCTTCTCTTTGAATATGCAGCCAACTCAAGAGGCCATATCTCAACCACTTCCCTGGATCCATCCAAGACAATAAACGAAGCCTATGCAAAGAAGATGGGAATAACAGCCCAGCAGGTGGAGATCTACGACAGGAACGAGCTGGCATACTCGACAGTATTCTCTGGCATCCTTATCCAGTATCTGGACAAGACTGTCGCAATTCCGTTCATCCTGGATCCAAGCAACCTGGAATACGAGCTTTCAAGCAAGATCCAGAAGCTGGTGGAGAACACCACGACAAAAATAGGACTTCTGTCAGGCAGCAACCTGAATACAGTTGATTACTACTATTCATATCTCCAGGAAACCCTGAAGAGAAGCGGCGAAGTTATTGTTTTGAACAGAGGCGAGCAGGTTGATCCTGAGATTACAGTGCTCTATGTGCTTGGAAACAAGGATTTCACCGAAGATGATATGCACTATATTGATGAGTATATCATGAACGGAGGAAAGGCTGTATTTGCTCTGGATGGAGTAGAAGTGGATATGGCCGACAACCTCAAGGCTGCAAAGCTTGAGAACAACCCGGCCCTTGAGATGCTCAAGAAATGGGGAATAACCATAAACAACGACATGGTGCTGGACAAGTACTGCAAGAAGATAACCATGAAAGGTTCGCTTCCTATGAACTATCCTATGTGGCTGAGCATAAACAGTAAGTTCGTAAACAGGGACAACCCGATTACAGCCGGGTTTGCCAGCCTTGATATGATGTGGGCAAGCTCCATAGAACTCAATCCTGTTCCAGGGCTCAGCTATCAGGAGCTTTTCACAAGCACAACCGAATCCTGGATACTAAGCGACTACCTTACTGGTAACCCATACGAGGCATTCACAACCCAGAATCTGGTGCAGGAGAGCAAGGGAAGCCATCCTCTTGCATACGCAGTGACAGGCCAGTTCCCAAGCGCCTTCTCAGGCAAGGTGAGCAAAGATACCAAGATTATTGTGGCAGGAGATGCCGATTTCCTCTCCAACCTTATCGAATACACTGAAAGCCCGGCAAACCTTATGTTTGCAGAGAACCTGCTTCAGTGGCTGGACAACGACAGATTCATGAACATCAAGACCAGGAGCGTGCGTGATATCAGATTGAATAAAATAACAGACCTCAGCTCCAAGGTCAGGGCAATACTTGCAGTTTATCTGGTTAATATTTTCATCATTCCGGCTGGAATTATCATCTATGGCATTGTCAGATACATCAGACGGAAAAGAAAGGATGCGTGATTAAAATGAAATATAAGACAAAAATTATAAGCCTGTCTGCAGCAATTGTATTACTTGCTGCCACCTATTTCCTCGGAGGCCTTTTCACAGCCCAGAAGGTTGTGGACAAGAAGGCTATGGAGCCTCTGTTTGACCAGACCCTGAGAGAGACTCTCGATGCAGTGAAAGTATCTACTAATGCTGGAAATGTCACTATCGAGAAAGGAAAAGAAGACAACGAATGGTTTGTCCGCATCGACGAGAATGTAGTATATCCTGCTTCTGCCATCCGGGTGAAAAGCCTGATAACATCTGTATTTGACGTCACAAAGTACAAGCTTATGGGACGTGGAGAGAAGTATTGGACCGAGTTTGAGCTTGAGCCAAACAGGGCAGATACTGTAGAGGTTATAAAGGATGGCCAGTCCAAGTTTACCCTGTTTGTAGGTAAGGAAGGTCCTGGTGGAAAAGGCGACTATGTCCGCTCATCACTCTCTGACGAGATTTTCCTTACCGATGCCACTATGCAGCGCCATTTCGGGCAGGATCCGCGCTACTGGTTCAATATGCGTCTTTTCCCAGAGGGATACACTGGAGAAGATATATTTGCATTCACATTCATAGATATGAACTCCAATGCCAAGATATCTCTGAAAAGAGAAGCACAGGGCAAGCTGGGCAACTGGAACAACCTGGTTCAGGGGGCTCCGGCACCAGATGGTCGGGTTGCAGATGCTATAGCTGACAACCTGGCTCTTCTTGAGGCTGTGAACTTTGTGAACGGGGCAGATATCACCCCTAACGTAGTTGTTGAGATTGATACCGGCAAGCTTGGACACCTGACAATAGACTGTCAGAAGATTATGGATGAGGGACAGTATGTATACCTGCTTAAAAAGAGGGGAGACTCCTATATGTACCTGATCCAGGAGGACAAGCTTAAGAGGCTGTTCCAGCCGGAAGGACTTTTCCCGGCTAAATGACCAGCCCCAGCACTTTGCATATCTGACGGTGGATCTCCTGCTTAGGGGCTCTGCCGTCAATTATTATAGTCTTCATTTCAGAACCGGAAAGGAGGGCCAGGCTCTTCTTATAGTTTGCCTCGATCTTCCTCTGGAGCTCAAGGCGCTCAAAGAGCTCTGCCTCTTCGCCTCTTCTCTCCATCCGCTTCTGGCACTCCTCCGGGCTTAAATCTATGTAGAAAAGATATTCTGGCAACGGATAGTACCGGTTCAGGCCAGCTACAGTCTCAAAATCCATGAAAAGAGACTGATATGCCAGGCTTGAGAAGAGATAACGGTCGCAGATAACCATTTTTCCAGCTTTTGCCTGCTCTATAATTCCATTTTTCCCATTTACATGCTCATTCCGGTCGGCAGAGAAGAGGAGTGCCAGGGTAAATGGATCCACGCTCTCCTTTTTCTGCAGTACAGACCGTATAAAGCGGCCTATGCTGCCGTCTGTCGGTTCATTGGTGCTTAATGCCTGGATTCCATCCTTTTCCAGCTTTTCGGCCAGAAGTGCAGTCTGGGTTGTGGTGCCGCAGCCATCAAGGCCTTCCAGTACTATGAAATTTTTTATAGGTTTTTTGAAACTTATAGAGCTCATAATAGTTTTATATATGATAAATAAAAATAAATAAATAGAGATAGCAAAAATATTTGTAGTATAGTATTATAAAATAGTATTATGGTGCGCAAAACACTCTCTGGTACAAGATATTTCCTCCTTCTTACTGTAGCTGCAGTACTTGCATCTGCCGTAATCTGGTATTCATATACATTTGTCAGGGAGCACACCAGTCAGCTCCGGGATTCTGTCATCTCTATCCTGGAGAACCAGCTCTCGCGAAACATCTCTTACGACAGCATAGATCCTTTCTTCATCAATTCAATCACTATCAGGAATGTGGAGATAAAGGATGACTCGGGCAAGGTGCTGGCAAAAGGGGAGAAGCTTACAATCAAGTTCAACCTCCTCAACTATCTTCTCATGAACGAGAATATCCTCAAGGGAATATCGCTTGAGAACGGCTATATCAACTTCAGCCAGCAGCAGGACATGGATTTCATAACTTCCCTGGCAGACCGGATGAAACCGGACGAGGAGACTCTGATGCCCCGCCAGACTAAAAGCTTCTACTTCAAGGGAAAGAACCTTTCTGCCAACTTCCTCCTTGATATCGGAGCCATATCAATCGACAAATGCTCAACCGACATTCTGCTGCAGGGAAACGATGTCCGTTTTTCCGGCAAGATGCAGGTCTCCGGATATGACCTGAAGAACGACAAGATGACCCAGTTCATGACCTCTGTAGCCTTTGATTCCAACATGAAGAAGGATGGCTCCGAGGGACTTGTGAACCTTCAGGTGGATGAGTTCACATCAGACTTTATCAAGACTGGCAGGCAGGCATTCCTGATCACATTTGACGAGGATTCCTTCTTTATCTGCAACATGGAGGACAGCACTCCGATAGATTACTCACTTACTTGGAGCAGAACAGGCAGGACATTGACTGCCCAGACTGTATTCCAGGATTTCAGGCCGGCCGAAGTAATCACCTTTACCGGCGATTACACCAAGTATAATGACTATGCCAAGGCAAAGGGGACAGGAAATCTCCAGATCACCTATACCCCTGACCAGACAGAGAAGGCACTCTATTTTGGAGATGTCGACCTCTCTCTGGCCGGCACCAAGATTCCTCTTGAGCCGCAGTGCCATGTCTCTTTTTCCGGCCTTGACAGGAAAATAGAGATAAAATCCCTTACCCTTGCCTCAGCCCGCGGCAACGCCTCTTATTCTGGAAACCTGGATACAGAGACCATGTCGGCCCAGGGAACCCTTCTTCTGGACAATATACAGGCCGATGACAAGATGGTAATCGATACTCAATATGACCTGGTTATGGTTGACAGCCAGCTTTCCCTTACCTCTGACAACCTGGTTCTTAACAAGAAAGAGCTTGGAACCAGCTCCCTCAAGGTCAACTTGAAGGATAAGACTGCTGACCTTTCACTTCTGAATCTGTCACTCAAGGCAAGAGAGACCGAAGATAAAGGCTATTCTGGACTTATAACCTTGACCCAGTACCCGATCAAGGAGCTTGAGGCTGTATTCAGCGAAGATGGAAAGCTCTATACCGAGGATTATCTGATAACTGCAGACATCTACTGTATCTACGATAAGAATGATTTCTATATAACAAGCCGCAATGTCCATATTGATGATGTCTCACACCCGGAGGACTCACTCGATTTTGCTGTCACTTCCACTCTGGATGATATAAAGATCAGCGAAATTGTGCTGAACTGCCGCGGATTCTCTGGAGAAGGTTACTTTGACCTGGCCTCCATGCGGGACGAGCACTGTGAGTTCGAGACATTCTGGAAGGTTCATGATACAGAATATGAATTCAACGGTTTCTTGAATAAAAAGCAGAATCTGTTTGTCCGGGGACTCTACGGTTTCACCCTCTCGGCCTTCTTTGATGAGAATGGGTGGCCATTTGACCTCAGGGCATCGGAGTTCCCGATCTTCCTGATGGGGAAAAAGACCCCGGCTGATATGAATATCTCAGGCCAGATGAAGGATGGTAAGCTCTCTATTGTCACCATAAACGATATGAAGCTGTCCCATCTCTCTTTCCTCAAGGGGGGAAGCAACAGCATAAGTTTCAACGGAACTTTGGCAGGGAATACCCTGAGGCTCAACAGCTGGACCTTGAACGACAACTATTCCACTGTCAAGGGAACAGGGGAGGCCTCGTTCACAGACCTTGGCAACTGCAGGGGGTGGCTGCGCGGCACTGGAAACAACCTGAATGAGGAATACAATGCCTATGTCATGATTGTGGATAAGAACATCTCTATCGATGCTTCCTGTAAAAACTCAAGGGTAGAGCGTTTCACCACAGCAAAGATGACAGGAAGCCTTGACACCAATGCCAAGATAACAGGCACTTTCGACAATCCAGATATTTCGGCTTCTGTAAATATCCAGAAAGGGACTCTGATGAAAAAGCCCTTTGAGCTATATACATCGCTCCAGGCAACCAAAAAGCTGACCAACCTTTACACTCTGACAGGCAAGGTGGGAGATGCCACCATAACCTCCAGTTCTGGCTCTGTGGACTGGAACAGGAGGGAATACAAGCTGAGGGCAGATGTAACCCTTAAAAACTCAGGCAACGAGAAAAGGGACACAATCATTCTTTCCGCATCCGGCACCATGCAGGAGGACGGCCAGTGGATCATCAACCCGGCAAAGACCATGAACAAAGGGACTTTCCGGCTTAGCTCCACACAGCCTGTCCTTCTTGGATACGACAGATGGAATTTCGACTATAACAACAATGGAAAGCGTTTCTATATTGACGGAGGACCTTTCCGGCATTGTGTCGAAGGTTACTATTATCCTGATGGGAATATCGACTTCAACCTCCGCAATCCTCTGTTTGTAGCTGGAAAAGTCAAAGGAAAACTTATAGGGGACAATGTGGATGCGACTATAACCGACCTGGCTCTGGATATGGGAAGGGTAGGACAGCTTACCCGCTTTGATTATTTCTTCCCTCTGGCCGGCCTCGGCTCTGGCACATTGCGTATGACAGGCTCCATCAAGAACCCAGACCTCTGGGGTGTTATGAAAGTCACAGACCTATATTTCGCAGTTCTGTCGATTCCAGACATCATAGGACCTGCTGATGCAGATCTCCAGTTCCAGGGAAAAGATATCAATATGCTTCCAGTCCTTATAAGCGACAAGAAGAACCGCACCTATGTAAAGGGCAATTTCCTGCTTGAGAGCTGGGCCCTGGACTATTTCAAGGTTGATGTCTCTTCATTCGGAGACACCAAGCGGGGTCTTAAGATCTCCGATACATTCTGCGGAATCGATGTGGACGGCTATGTCCTGGGAGACCTAAGCATATCGGGTATGTCAGATTCCATAACAATTGACGGCGACATAACAGTCAACAACTGTATCATAAACCTGAGCCAGAACAGTAACTATGACAGCTTTGATTCCAATTCAATGACCGAATATATTGTCAATATGAATATCACGACAGGAACTGGTGTTGAATTCTTCTGGCCTACAAAGAAGCTTCCGGTACTCAGAGCCTTTGCCTCCAGGGGGCAGAAGGTGCAGATCCTGTATGACAGCAGCATAAACCAGTTTGATATTGACGGAAATGTGGCATTCCGGGGCGGAGATATTTTCTACTTCAGCAACAACTTCTTTATAAAAGACGGTCTGCTTGTCCTTAATGAGAACCAGGATAAGTTTGACCCGCTTATCACTGTAAATGCCGAGTGCCGTACTGCCACCCGGAACAACCAGAAAGTCAAGCTTATGTTTATCATGGACAACACACCGCTCAGCCACTTCCAGCCGCGTATCGAGTCTGTTCCGGCCCTGTCGCAGGCAGAGCTTTACGAGCTTATGGGCGACACCATGATGGGTGGAAATGTGAGCGACGAGGAGCGGAGCACTATGTCTACCCTTGCCAATGCAGGTGCATACGGAACCCAGCTTATCGGTATACTCAGGCCACTCGAGCGTTCTGTCAAGGACTTCCTGAATGTGGATATATTCGCCATCCGGGCCCAGCTCAACGACAAGGTGTTCAACGACCAGCGTAACGCCGAGAAGAGCAGTGGAGACATGAAGCGGGTAGGAAGCAATACTGTCTTCCGGAACATCGATGTATTCTTCGGTAAGTATTTCGGCGAATACTTCTTCCTCGACACAACCATAAGATTCTCGGCATGGGATTTTGACACTTTTGAATATTATGAGTACAATATGCCGACTTTCTATAACATGTACCTTGAATCGGAGATCAACCTTGAGGTTAACACTCCGCTGTGTATATTGAATTTGGGGCTGTATCCTAAATTGGGCAAAATGCCTGATTTCCTCATGGATACAACCATAGGTCTGTCATGGAGATTCACGTTTTGATAGGAGATTTTATGAACCGGGTAAAATATAGAATTCTACTTCTTCTTTTATTCTTCTTTTCCCTGATACCAGTTTTTGCACAGGATGCATGGTACGACGGGAAGGAGATATCAGACATTCAGTTCGAAGGGCTTTATATGATATCTGAGCATGAGCTTGATGGTATCGTAGACAGCTTTATCGGAAAAACATTCGATGACAACCTTTTCATGGAGCTCCAGAACAAGCTTTTCTCACTTGATTACTTCGAGGATATGACTTCCACTGCATACCCGGGCAGAGAGGACATCTCCAAGTATGATCCTGCGAACACAGTTATAATCAAGTTCAAGATGGTTGAGTATCCATCCATATCCAAGATCAAGGTGGCAGGAAACAAGAATGTGAGGAAGAATACACTTCTGGACGAGATAATGCTCAAACCTGGAGATGTTGTCACCAGCGCCAAGGTAAAGATGGAGGAGGAGCGGCTGCTGGACCTCTATCTGGAAAAAGGATTCACCGATGTTGTTGTCCATGGCGAGATAGGCGAGAAAGACACCGATAACACAGTAGTTGTCACCTTCCGTATCGACGAAGGATACCAGATGAGAGTCCGCGAGATTGTCTTTGTAGGCAACAACGTCATATCAAAGACAGCCCTGAAACGGAAACTTGAGTCCAAGCAGCAGGGACTTTTCAGAAAAGGTCTTTATCAGGAGTCCAACGTAGAGGAAGATATTGAGAATATCGAGGACTTCTATTCCGAGAAGGGATATATAAAGGCTAAGGTCACCGATGTGACCAATGAGGTTGTCCCTACAGACCAGCCCGACAGGACAGGTTTAAGGCTTACCTATTATATAGACGAAGGGGAGCAGTATACCTATGAGGGAATCAGCTTTGTCGGCAACATAATTCATGATGATGAGGAGCTGGGCAAACTGGTCCGGTGCAAGCCAGGAGATGTACTGAACAAGGTAAGGATGCAGGCCGACTTTGTCCGTATATCTGACCTCTACTTTGACGATGGATATATCTTCAACTCCATCTCCGAACAGGAACAGATAAACGAGGAGGCAAAATCTGTCTCCTATATTGTGACTATCGTTGAGGAGGGAAGAGCCCATATCGAGAGTATTGTGCTCCAGGGCAACGACAAGACTAAGGATCGGGTTATCCTGCGTGAGCTTCCTATCGGTGTAGGAGATGTATTCAGCAAGAAAAAGATTATAGAGGGTGTGCAGAACCTGTATAACCTGCAGTATTTCTCTGCCATCTACCCAGAGACTCCTGCCGGTTCCGAGTACGGCCTCATGAACCTTATCCTGAATGTGGAAGAGGGAAAGACAACCGATGTCCAGTTCGGTCTTATCTTCTCTGCCGATGCCGGCGATATCCCTGTCAGCGCATTCGTAAAATGGACAGACCGAAACTTCCTGGGAAATGGACAGGAGTTCAGTATCGGTACCGAAATGTCAACATCTGTACAGTCTGTGACTGCATCATTCACCGAGCGGTGGCTGGCCGACAGACGTCTTTCAGGTACAATCTCGCTCTCTCTCTCCCATGAGACAACAGCCAATGTTGCCCAGGATATTATCAACCCAGTCTTTGACAACGACAAATATAAGAAAGGACAGGTTCCTGACCCTTACGACGGACATATGGTCGACCGTCACACAGGCAAGCCTTCCACCGATGATGACGCTATAACTGACTATGAGTATGCTGTACGGCATGGAATCGGTATTCCAAAAGCATATCTGATGGAATACGAATCCTGGAACATCGGTCTCGGACTCAGCCTCGGCTACACATGGCATCTGCCTATCGGCCGTATCGGAACCGGAGTGGGTTATAACCATGTCAAGACTTATGTGGATTACAACGACAGCATATACAGGCCGTACAATGCGACTGTAAGAGAGAACTTCCAGAACTGGATGTCGATCAACTCGGTATGGGGCTCTGTTTCCTGGGATACCAGAGACTATGTTGTGAGCCCGTCCAAAGGATTCTATCTCAAGGAGACTTTGACTTATACAGGTGGTATCATGCCATCGGCCCGTGAATACATAAAATCAGAGACAAAGGGACAGATCTTCCAGCAGCTTTTCTCAATCCCGATTGGAGAGGAATTCAAGTTCAAGATGGTATTGGCACTGGGATCCTCTATCTCTGTGATCATGAACCAGCTTGACGGCACACTCAAGGCCACCACCCGTGAGCTTCTCTATATCGATGGTCTTACCATGGCAAGAGGCTGGGACCGTGTTTATGATGGAATGGTGCTGTGGGACAACTGGGTAGAGCTCAGAATGCCTATCTTTGAGAAATACATCTGGTGGGACTGGTTCTGGAGTGCAACTGGTATCTGGCCAGAGCGCTATATGTTCAAGGATATGGTGAAACAGGACTTCTACTTCTCTCTTGGCGGTGGTTTCAGACTCACAATCCCTGGACTTCCTATCGGTTTCTACTTTGTCAAACGGTATAGATACGATAATGAGAACAACATTGACTGGCAGGAAGGTATCCTGTTCAAGAACAGCATGAAACTTGACTTTGTCATCGGCTTCAACCAGAGCTACTACTAGGAGATTATATGAAAAAAGCGTTATTCTTTGTACTTTTATTCTGCGCCACAGCTGCTGTATATGCCCAGCAGCAGATTCCAAAGATCGGGGTCATCGATTATTCCAGGATTGTCCAGCGTATGATGCCCAATTCTGATCAGCTGCAGGAAATAAAGAATATAAAGCAGGCTATTGAGGACGAGACAGCCTCTATTGGAGCCGAGATTGCCGCTCTGGAGAAAGAGAAGGCAGATATTGAGTCAAGAAGCCACTACAACGATGCTTCTGATGATATAAACGATCAGATTTCATCCCTCAAGTATTATCTTCAGCAGTTTATAGACGAGAAGAACAAAGAGCTTGAGGAGAAGAAGACCCAGGTGCCTGATACAACCGAGATTCTCAGCAAGATTGTAAACCAGATTCAGTATGTGGCAGAGAGCGAAGGCTACTCTATAATCTTTGACTCCAAGGACAGGAATATCATCTGGTGGACCCACAGTGTGGATATCACCGATCTGGTCATGAGAAAACTCAGATTATGACAGAAAACAGTGCCGATACCCCGGCTGTCAGACAGTATAAACGGATAAAGAGCTCTTATCCCGATGCCATCCTTTTCTTCAGGATGGGGGATTTCTACGAGATGTTCGATTCCGATGCCCGCCAGGCCAGTTCCCTGCTGGATCTGGTTCTTACTAAAAGGGCAGGACAGCCTATGTGCGGCATACCTTATCATGCGGCATCCTCATATATCGGCAGGCTCCTGAAAGCAGGAAAAAAAGTTGCGATCTGCGAGCAGAAAGGGGAGCTGCAGAAAGGAAACAAGGTGATGGAGAGGGTTGTCACCGAGGTGATAAGCCCCGGCACTGCCATTGTTGAGGATTACCTTGACAAGAACAGCAACAACTATCTTCTTGCCATAGGAAAGACTGGAACATATATCTCCATCGCTTATATAGACCTCTCAACCGGCGAGTTTTCTGCAGCAAAATGTCTTGATGGCGAAAAGAAGGATTTCCTCCGAAAGGAGCTGTTCAGGCTTGCTCCCGGTGAGATACTGATCCAGGAGACATTCTATGCCGAAGATCCAGAGATTGCCTCCATACTAGATTCCTATAAGAAAGTGATTATAAACCGGTTCCCCGACTGGCAGTTTGATATGACATCCTCGGTTGAGGCGGTGAAAAGGCAGTTCAACGTAATAAGCCTTAAAGGGCTTGGCTTTGAGGAATCTGACCCTGAGCTCCTTTCCGCAGGGGTGATCCTGGATTATATCCATCTTACATCCAAGTCGCTGCTTCCCCATATTACAGCACTTAACAAGTATGATTCCAGGCAGTACATGTATCTGGATGAATCATCTTTGAGAAACCTTGAAATCCTGCGTAATATCCAGGATGGCTCTTCCCGATACACTCTTATTGATGTGCTTGACCATACCAGGACCTCAGCCGGCAGCAGGCTTATTAAGAAGTGGCTCTCAGCCCCTCTCACATCTATTTCCGACATAAGAAAACGCCTGGATACAGTAGATATCTTCTACAGGAACCAGATTCTTCTCTCAAACTTGCGGCAGAGCCTGTCATCGATTATGGATATGGAGCGTATCTGCTCGAAGGTGGCTCTGGACAAGGCAAATGCACGGGATATCGAAGGTCTCAAGAACTCCTTTGCAAAATGCATTGAGCTGATAACACTTTTATCCGACTGGCAGAAGGAGGGCTTCTTCCCGTTCCTTAACCAGAAGACTCTTTCGCATGTCGAAGAGCTTTACGCATACCTTGACAGCTGTCTGGGAGAGAATCTCCCTATAGTGATAAACGAAGGGGGAATGATAAAGC
>JAGCPA010000072.1 GCA_017642445.1 Spirochaetia bacterium | reverse complement strand
TCTGGTATTGTCAGGGACACGGGTCAGAACCAGCCCCTTGAATGAATCTTCTGGAACATAGATAAGCTGCAGATCGCCGTTCGTAAGCCTCTTGAAGATAAAGCTCATCTCCTTTGCAGTGCGGGAGAATGTCATAGTTATTACACCGTCATAGCCTCTTGCTTTCTTAAGCTTTGCAGATACATAGCGCTGGTTGTCCACTATACCCTTGTCGCCGTTGGCCGAAGGGATAAATTCAGCCATCGCATCATACCGCTCGGTCCATACAAAAGTCTTGTCGGAATTGAACTTGATTCTTCCGTTCTCGGGGCTCTCAAAATACCGCACCCTCTGCATCAGGATAGAATATTCCTTGGTTTTAAGCTTGTTCTGCTCTGCGATATAGTCCTGCAGCGGAGTATCCAAAGTTATAAAGAACTCAGACCTGTCCACCCCCTCGTCGGAATAGCGGACAAACAGCCTGCCGTCAGGGTAGAAGCTGATATCGATGGAAGCTCCTACAAACAGGATCCGGTTCTGGGACTGCTGCTTGACCTCGGTGAATTTAAACCTATGCTCTCTCTTTCCATCGCGCAGGTATATCTCTTTCTTCTCAAGCTCTCCCCACAGGCACCGGCCATCCCGCAGGACTGCCAGGTTAGGATAATCCTCCTCCATCTCCTCTCTGTATTCAACCGGATACCACTGGTTTCCAAAGAAGCGGTCGGTGAACATAGTGATATCAACTGTACGGGTGGAGTTGCCCTTTCCATCATCCATGTAGATTGTGAGGTTTCTGTCAAAGCAGTAGCCGAGTATTCCGTCGTCGGTGATAATCTTATACCAGTAGCCGGAAAGATGGTCGCCAAGCTGCACCTTCTCTTCCCCTCTGCCAATAATCTTGATCACCTGCCCTTCCCTTAGGATATAGACGCGGGCGCTCTGCACATCTGGAGTCTCTCTGACAGGAGTCTTTGCCTCGGCATACGCAAAAAGATCTTTATACTGCCACAGCTCGCTCTGGGCAGCCTTGGCCTCCTGCTTGGTCCGGAACACAAAGCCCCTGAAGCTGGCAATCTCAGCATACTTGTTGTTTCCAAGATTCAAGATATGTGTTTTCCTGAGATGAGATTCAGATTTTACAGGGAACATGTCTGCACAGCCCATGACCGAGAAATCCTCGGGCCAGGCCACCACAAAATAGCCCATCTTGTTGTTGCAGCCGGTAAGAGCCACCAGGATCAGAAGAAAAAAGAATATATATGTATGACGCAATTGCCGCAGAATTTTCATAATTACCCCACTTAAATATGGCATTTAGTGAAATTTTATAATAGTATATCTAAAAAGAGATTTTTTTCAAATAGCCAGAGGTGCAAAATGAACAAAGATATCTGCAATTTTATTGATGACCATAAAGAGACTTTCGTGGAGTTGGAAACACTTCTCTCTTCCATTCCAGCCATCTCTCCTCTCTCAGGTGGCGAGGGTGAGTACAAGAAAGCACATGCACTTGAGGATTGGCTCCGAAAGCAGGGTTACACCGATTTCCAGTACATAGAGGCACCGCATGACAAGGCATACAAAGGGGTACGCCCCAGCCTGATACTCACAATTCCGGGCAAGAAAACAGACAGAAACTTCTGGATCATGAGCCATGTGGATGTGGTGC
>JAGCPA010000071.1 GCA_017642445.1 Spirochaetia bacterium | reverse complement strand
GTGCTCTGATATACATAGTAGTTGAGCCAGTTTGCATAGAGCAGGTGGGCGCAGGACCGCCAGGAGACGATCGGCTCTTTGGTCGGGTCGTTGTCAGGGAAGTAGTTCTCCGGGATGGCCGGTCTGATCCCTGCCTCAAGGTCCCTGTAATATTCCTTTTTAAGGGTGTCGGCATCGTATTCCGCATGGCCCAGAAGGAAGATCTGCCGCCCCTCGTTTGTCTTGATCGCATATATGCCTGCTTCTGGGGAAGATGCAAGAATCTTGAGCCCCTTAACCTTCTCCACATCCTTGCGGAGCACTGTGGTGTACCGTGAGTGAGGAACGCAGAATGTGTCGTCAAAGCCGCGGAAGAGCATGAAGTTCTTCCCTTCCAGATGGTGCCGGTAGATGCCTGAAAGCTTCTTTTTCATCTCCACCTTAGGAATGCCGAAGTGGTGGTAGAGGCCAGCCTGGGCGCCCCAGCAGATATGGAGTGTCGAGAATACATGAGTGGTGCTCCAGTCCATGATCTGGCAGAGCTCCGGCCAGTAGTCCACCTGCTCGAAATCGAGGTGCTCTATCGGGGCGCCTGTGATGATTAGGCCGTCGTAGAACTTGTCCTTTATATCATTAAAGGTCTTGTAGAATGCCAGCATATGCTCCTGGGTTGTGTTCTTGGATGTATGGCCGGTAGGGGCGATAAGCTCAAGCTCTATCTGCAGCGGAGTGTTGCCCAGGACCCGTGCGAACTGGGTCTCTGTATCGATTTTTATAGGCATAAGATTCAGAAGCAGGATCTGCAGCGGACGGATATCCTGGGTCATAGCCCGGGTCTCGGTCATGAAGAAGATGTTTTCTTTTTCTAGTATTTTAGCTGCAGGCAGCTTGTTTGGAATCTTAATCGGCATGAAATCCTCTTTTAAATCTGGTCTAAGGCCTGTGCCAGGTCGTCAATAAGGTCCTGGGCATTCTCAAGGCCGCAGGAATAGCGTACTAAGCCCGGGGAGATGCCACAGTCCACAAGCTGCTGGTCTGTCAGCTGCCGGTGTGTTGCTGTAGCAGGGTTAAGGCAGCAGGTGCGGGCATCGGCCACATGGGTCTCGATGGCAGCCACCCGGAGGGCCTTCATGAACTTGAGGGCAGCATCACGGCCACCCTTGAGCTCGAACGATACAACGCCGCAGCCGCCGTTAGGCATATATTTTTTCTGCAGTTCGTAGTATGGGCTGCTCTTGAGGCCTGAGTAATTTACTTTTACAATCTTAGGATGCTTTTCCAGGAACTCTGCTACAGCCTGGGCGTTGGCCACATGGCGCGGCATCCTTACATGGAGGCTCTCCAGTCCCATGTTCAGGTAGAAGGCGTGCTGCGGCGACTGAATACTGCCGAAGTCCCGCATGAGCTGGGCTGTGCACTTGGTTATGAAGGCCCCTGCGTTGCCGAACTTTGTTGCGTAGGTTATGCCGTGGTAGCTGTCGTCCGGAGTACAGAGCCCCGGGAACTTGTCGGCGTGCGCCATCCAGTCGAACTTGCCGGAGTCCACCACTACGCCGCCTACTGCGACTCCATGGCCATCCATATACTTGGTTGTCGCATGGGTGACGATGTCTGCGCCCCATTCAAAAGGACGGCAGTTTATAGGGGTAGGGAAGGTGTTGTCCACAATCAGCGGAACACCGTTCTTATGTGCGATCTTTGCCCATCTTTCGATGTCAAATACTGTAAGGGCCGGGTTTGCGATAGTCTCGCCGAACACGCACTTGGTGTTGGGCTTGAATGCAGCCTGAATCTCTTCGTCAGAAGCGTCGGGAGAGACAAAGGTGAAGTCGATTCCCATCTTCCGCATAGTGACGTTGAAGAGGTTGAATGTCCCGCCGTAGATAGAGGCTGAGGAGACCACATGGTCGCCTGCTGTGGCGATGTTGAATACAGCAAAGAAGCTGGCTGCCTGGCCTGATGATGTGAGGATTGCGGCTGTGCCCCCCTCCATCTCTGCAATTTTTGCAGCTACATAATCGTTGGTCGGGTTCTGGAGCCGGGTGTAGAAATAACCGGATGCCTCCAGGTCAAAAAGTTTGCCCATATCCTCGCTGGTATCGTACTTGAATGTGGTGGACTGGATTATAGGAATCTGTCTGGGCTCTCCATTCTTAGGCACGTATCCGCCCTGGATACATGTTGTCTCTATGTGTTTTGACATCAGCTTCTCCTTGAAAAAATTATTAAATTATAAATATTTTTTGTCAATATACTATTATATAGTCTTGAAATACTCTTGATAAGGGAGCCTTTCTTCCGGTTTCGGAGAGCACATAAGGCGGTTCCGGGTTATCCTGCACCATTCAAGCGGATAGTCGGTGCCGAGAACTTCCTTGAGAAGGGCCATCATATTTGCCTTCTTGTTGCCTGCCTTTATGTCGAAGGCGAAGCTGGCTCCATCCCGTTTTGTGCTGACATAATCGGAGAGCTGGTTTTCTGTGATATATCTGTCCAGGCTGCTCTGGAACCCCTCAATATCATCCCCGGTATAGTCCAGGGTGTACTGGCTTCCGCTGTAGAGGCTCATGAGCGACTGGATCTTCTTTGCCTTGTAGGTTTCCTTTGAGACCACATAGGCATCTTTTACCTCAAGCCCCCAAGGC
>JAGCPA010000070.1 GCA_017642445.1 Spirochaetia bacterium | reverse complement strand
CAATCTTGGTGAACTGCTGGCCTGGATTTACAGAGCGCAGAACCTTCTCGCCCACAGCCTCTTCCAGTGTGGAATTGATGAAACGGCGGACAACCCGCAGGTTCACATCGGCGTCAAGGAGTGCGACTTTGATCTCTTCTACTGCATCCTGTACGTTCTTCTCCGAGATGGATGCCTTGCCCGAGATTCTTCTGATTAAATCACTGAATTTGTTAGAAATTCCGTCCAGCATAGTTAATATATTACCCTAGAGTATTATTTTATATACAAAAAGGGCGGATAATGTCAACCACCAGCAGACCAGACAGCCAGCAGGAGCACTGGGGTGTGCTCCGGGTTGACTTCTGAATATAGTAATACTATAATTTAAGTTTAGGTGGTGAAGAAAGTGAACCCACAGGATGACGAGCTTATATTTGCAGACGAAATCAGCGCACCGGCAGAAGCGCCGGCTCCCTCTGAAGCCCATAAAGAGGCCTGGAAGGTGCTGGTGGTTGATGATGAGCCACAGGTGCATACTGTCACCAAGCTTGTCCTGCGTGACCTGACCTTCAAGGGGCGTAAGATAGAGTTCTGCGACGCCTACTCCGCCGCCGAGGCCAAGAAAGTCCTGGCCGAGAACCCAGATGTATGCCTTGCCCTGGTGGATGTGGTCATGGAAGAGGACGACGCCGGACTGCGCCTGGTTGAATACATCCGGGATATCATGAACAACAAGGCGATCCGTATCATACTCCGCACCGGCCAGCCGGGCTATGCCCCCGAGAAAGATGTAATAATCGACTACGACATCAACGACTATAAGGAAAAGACCGAGATGTCGGCCCAGAAGCTGATAACCTGTGTCATAACCGCAATCCGCAACTACGAATATATCGATGCGCTCAACAAGCTCACTGCCGAGCTTGAGCAGAAGGTGGCAGACCGGGTGGCCGAGCTGGATGAGTCCAACCGGAAGCTGCTGGAGGACCAGGAGGCAGGAAAGAAGCTTCAGAACAAGATCCTCCCCAAGCCGGAGAAAGAGATAGGGCCATACCTTTTCTCAAGCCGCCTCTTCCCATCGCTGGTGCTGAGCGGAGACTTCATCGACTATTTCTCAATCTCAAGCCGTTACATAGGCTTCTATATGGCAGATGTCTCTGGACATGGAATGTCCTCGGCCATAGTCACAGTGCTCCTCAAGAACTTCATAGACAACAAGGTGGAGAAATTTGCCCTGTGGGACGACAGCACCGTGCTCAATCCGAAGGAAATCTGCTCAAGGATCAACAGCATCCTGCTTCGGGAGAACCTTGGCAAATATCTGACCATCTTCTACGGCATCATAGATATGGAGACCAACACCTTAAGCTATGCAAACTGCGGCCAGTTCCCCTGCCCCGCATTCTCTGCAGACAGTGAAAAGAAGTTCCTTCTGGAGAAGGGAACTCCGGTGGGCCTTTTCAAGACACCGGTCATCAAGACAAATAAGATCCAGCTGCCGGAGCACTTCACTATGCTGCTCACATCCGATGGCCTCCTGGACATTATGGACGGGGATCTGGAGTCTAAGAACAGCATAATCCTGGAAACCCTTGCATCAAAAGGGGATTCTCTGGAAAGCCTCATAGAGAGTTTCAAGGTTCAGCAGCATGGCAGTCTGCCTGATGATATAACATTCATGCTTATCAGGAAGTAGAGGAGACTGATGGGAAACTACTATTTTGCAAAAGATGGCAACAAAGTTTTTTTCAAGCTCACCGGTGTGCTCAAGTATACAACCTGCGGCCATTTTGACACATTCCTTGACGACTTCATCTCCCATGCCTCTGATGTGGAATCTATTGCAATAGACCTGACCGAGGCAGAGTTCCTGGACAGCACAAACCTTGGCTTCCTGGCCAAGATTGCCCAGTTCATGCTGGATAAAAACGGAAGCAGGACCACTATATACTCCACCTCCAAGGATGTGAACCAGACCCTCTGCGGCGTGGGCTTTGACCAGGTGTTCAACCTTGTGGAGGGAAAATCAAATCTTGACGATATCTTCGGGGTCATAGATCCTGAGAAATTCGAGAAGAAGGACAAGACCATCATGATGCTGGATGCCCACCGGTGTCTGATGAATATAAACGAAAAAAACCAGCAGACCTTCAAGGATGTGGTGAATCTGATGGAGCAGAGCCTTAAGAGCAAGCTCTGATACTATGCCGGCCATCCTTTCTGTAAAGAATCTTTCATTCCAATATCCCTCATATCCGGGCCTTGAGAGCAGAAACCTTTTCAACGGCCTCTCTTTTGAGCTGGAGAAAGGGAGCATGACGCTGCTCCTGGCTCTGCCAGGTGCGGGAAAAACCACCCTTTCCCGTATCCTCACAGGCCTGGTGCCAGCCTATACAGGCGGCCAGCTTTCCGGCACCATAGAAAAGAGCGGCGGAACCGGCATTGTTTTCCAGAACCCGGACGAACAGCTTTTCTGCAGCACTGTCGAGAAAGAGGTGGTTTTCCCGCTGGAAGCCGCCGGCCTTCCGAGGGAGGAGATAGCTCGCCGCGCCGACCTTGCCTTCCAGAAAACCGGAATAGAGTATCTGCGGTTTAAAAAGCCGATCCACCTTTCGGGCGGCGAGAAGCGGCGGCTTCTGATCAGCGTCCTGTGTGCCACCGACCCAGACCTTTGGATTCTGGATGAGACTCTGGAGGAGATCGATATTCTGGGCCGGGAGGAGATTCTCTCATTCCTAAGGTCCAGCGGCAAGACAATCCTGATCCTGACAGCAAAGATGCTGGATGTGTATAAAAAATATGCCGATACTTTCTTCATCTATTCCGACGGCACCCTGAGGCAGTTCCCGGACGGAGACAGCCCTGAGTTTGCAGATGCTGTAAGAAAGGGAGGCTTTGTCCTGGACGGGGCGATGCCAGATGAGAATGCAATCAAAGCCCTAGAAAGTGTAACTTTTCAAAATCCAGTTTTAAAAGTTGAAAACCTGCATTTCTCATACCCCGATTCCGACTTCTCTATGGACGTAGAGAGCTTTGACCTTGAGCAGGGAAAAACCACTGCTGTCAT
>JAGCPA010000069.1 GCA_017642445.1 Spirochaetia bacterium | reverse complement strand
GCAGTTTTACATGTTCGTCTGCCATATCACTTCTCCACCAGGACTACGCGGAACCCGAGGAACGGAGTGACCCACTCGGGACTCTGGCAGCCCCGCACCCAGGCCTGTCTGCCACCACCGCGCACAGCCTTCTCGGCTCCCGCGAAGGACTCTGGCACATTGTCGGTATAAAAAACTTCGGCAGAGGCATACCAGTTCTGGCACCAGTCCCACAGCTTCTGGGGACTCTCCTTGCCGTTCTGTGCGTAGGCTTCCCACTCGTATTCAGTCGGGAGCCGGAAGATGTATCTGCCCTTGTATTCGGATGGGAGCTGGTCTGTAAGCCAGCTGCAGTAGGCCTGGGCTGCGTACCAGGATACATTGGATGCATGAACTTTATCGGGGCTTTCCTGGTTGAATTCCGGTTTCTCGGCCCACCTGGGGTTCGCCTGGGCGAATTTGGTGTAGGCGTCTTTTGTTATCTGCTCAGAGATGTAGAACTTGGTTATCTGCTTGGTATAGGGTGCGGGGTCTGCCTCGGCAAAGGGGCCGCTCTTCCCCTGGTGGCCAAGGATGTAGGTGCCGGCGCTCACTTCGGTAAGCTCCATGCCCAGCACTTTAAGGCCGCCGGTCTTTGGGTCGATGCTGGCCACCAGGGCTGGCTGCGGTGTGCCTGCCAGTGAGGCGGCTGCTTCGCCTATCTTCCCTGGGCAGGCGCACAGGTGGCAGATGGCTTCGCTTCTGCCACCCAGCAGCCTGACGGCTGCCGCAGCCAGGTCGTTGTCGCCCTGTGCCGGCAGTTTGCCTTCCTTGAGAAGGGCATAGGCATTTATGAAATCTTTTAAGAGATAGTCAGAATATGCGTTTTTAAGGGCTTCCAGCAGGAATGCCTCCAACATGGCCTTGTCCTTGTACTTGGCCAGGGCTTTCACCGCCTCGGTCAGCACAGGCTGCGGCTGGTACCGCTCCGAGAATGAGTTTATGAGGCCATATGTGGCAAACTCTGTGTATGCGTTCTGAATGATTGAATCGGGCTGTGTCAGCGCCAGCTGTTCATTCACCCTGAGCTTCTTAGGCAGCAGCTTGGAGCAGAATATGCGCCCCTTCACCTGGATGGATAGCTCTTTCTCCTCAAAGCCGTTCTTCTTGAAGGCTATGGTGTAATTTCCCTTGGGGAAGAAGGCTCTGCATGGTGTGGCTCCCACATAGGTGCTGCCGTTCCATACCGATGTTCCCTCTGGATCTGAACTGAAGATGACAACAGAGCCGCTGTTCTTCAGACCCGGATAGACCAGGAGGAAAAACAGGATCACAAGGAGGAGGATAGAGTAGAGTATAAACAGGTATTTTCCAGGCTTCATGCCCAGAAAATTCTTCAATTTCACATCCATACTTCAATTATATGAAATTGCTTTATCCCTTGTCAACGGAATATGAATATGATAGACTTAAAGCGTATGGAAAGGCTCTACGACGCGCTTCAGCACTACACCGAAAAATATCTCACCTACAGGAAGAAAAAGAAGGCAGAGCGCATTGAGAAACAGAAGCATACAAACCAGATCGTGGACTGGATAAAATCCTTCCTCTGGGCTGCCATGGTGGTGCTGATCATAAACCAGTACCTGCTGCAGGCCTATATGATCCCATCGGGCTCCATGATGAACACCCTCCTTATCAAGGACCGCCTTTTTGTAAACAAGCTCATCTACGGCCCCGAGCTTATCCCCGGCATGTGGAAGCTGCCTGGCCTGAAGAGCCCAAAGCGCGGCGATATCGTCATCTTCGAGAGCCCCACTTATCTTTCCAAAGGGCCTCTCTTCGACATAACCCAGCGAATCCTCTATATGGTGACCCTCTCTCTGGTGGATATAGACAAGGACTCCTACGGCGAGCCCAAGGCCCATTTCCTTATCAAGAGGGCAACAGGGGCAGAGGGCGACAGGATCAGATTCATAAATGGCAATATGGAACTCCGTCCGGCCGGTTCTCCAAACTGGATCAAGGAGGCCGATTTCCTCCAGCAGGGCTGTGTTCCTGCAAAGGTGCGCCGTCTGGTGGCCGATTCCGACTATCCCCTCATAAAGCAGGCAGGGGAGGCCGGTGCGCTGTTTGACCATGGGCAGGATATCTCTGCCGCTGACAGGGCTGCCATAAAGAAGCTTGATTCCACTTATGTGGACAACTTGGCTTTCGCAGAGTTCAGGAACCGTATGAACCATGTCATAGACCCTTCTGATGTAGGAAGCCGTGTCTCATGGAGAAAGAGCTCTGAGGGGTGGTATATCCCCGAAGGCTATATATTCCCGCTGGGCGAGAACCGGGACAACTCCCGGGACGGCCGTTACTTCGGCCCTGTGCAGAAGAGCAAGGTGCTGGGGCAGGCCTATATCATCTACTGGCCTCTTGGAAGAGCCGGGATTGTCAGATAATGGGAAAATACTACAAGTTCCCCCGCAGATACTATAACCGCAACAAGGTGCGCAAGCCCTTGAAGCCTAAGCATATACTCCAGCTGGCGCTTCTTTGCGTGGCGTTCTATCTCCTGTGCAGCGCTCTCTTCATAGGGACATACCGGGCCGGAAACGATTCCATGAGCCCCTGGTGCGGCTCCCGGGACACTCTGGTAGGCATCCGGAGCTGGTACACCACTCTGGAAAGGGGAGATGTGGTCCTTTACCGCCCTTCGTACTATCACAATGCACCCCTGTGGCTGAGATTCCTGGATTCAGCAGTACAGGTGTGCACCTTCCGTATTGTGCACCTGGCTGAGTTCTTCGGCTACGACACCGGCTATACAGCCAAGCGTGTTGTGGGGCTCCCGGGCGATACTGTGAAGATTGTGGGGAGCCAGGCATATATCCAGCCGCCAGGTTCAGAAATCTATATCTCTGAGGCTGATCTCGGGCTGGTCGATAAGATAACCCCCACCGAGGTCCAGATGCTTAAGAAAGTCCCCCCTGTGAAGGTCGAGGAGGGGTGTTACTACCTTCTGAGCGACAACCGTAACTTCCTCTCCGATTCCAGGAGCATGGGGACAGTGGAGAAAAAGAGGATTCATGCCAAAGTCATATACCGCCTTAAAGGCCTCGGAAAGCAATAAGAGAGCCTCCCTCTATATCCACATCCCGTTCTGCAACTCCAAGTGCAGCTACTGCGACTTCTTCTCTGTCACAGACCACTCCCTTATGGCCCAGGTGCTTGATAAGACCATAGAGCAGACCGCAAGGTACATCGACTGCTTTGGGATAAAGCATATTCCCACTGTGTATATCGGGGGAGGTACGCCGACCTCGCTGCCCCTGAAACTTTTAGAAAAGCTTCTTGCTTCTGTCGGAAATCTTCCGCTGGAATCTGGTTCTGAATGTACTGTCGAGGCAAATCCAGAGACTGTGACCCCCGAACTGCTTGACCTTCTTTCAGGCTCCTGCATCAACAGATTAAGCCTCGGAATACAGTCTTTTTCAAACTATACTTTAAAAACATTAGGTAGACATTGTGATTTTAAAACAAACTTTTCAAAATTAGAGGTTATTAAGGCGCGCTGGAAGGGGCAGCTCAGCCTTGACCTTATCTCCTCGGTGCCGGGTCAGAGTGTCTCTGACTCTATTTCCGACATCGATACTGCCATCTCATTTGGTCCTGATCACATATCACTCTATGCTCTCACTTTGGAGGATGGAACCCCGCTTGCCCGGAGCTACGACCCAGATTCCCAGGCCATAGATGACAATGTGTGGATCCTGGCGGCAGACCACCTGGATATCTCCGGCTACCGGAGATATGAAGTCTCAAACTTTGCCCTCCCAGGTCATCAGTCAGAGCACAACACCCGATACTGGAAGCTTCTGCCCTATATAGGCACTGGTGCAGGTGGGGTCTCCACCCTCCATACAGGAGAAGGTCTTTTCCGCATAGCCAATCTGCCGGACCTGGAGCGCTATCTTGCCTCAGACGGGCTTCTCTGTGGCGCCGAGACCGAGGAGATAACGGGAAAAAGCTATATCTTTGAGTACCTGATGATGGGTTTCCGCATGACAGCCGGCATCCTGAAGTCAGATTTTCTCGCCACCTTCGGCAGGAAGATCACCGATGTGATTCCAGAGACTCTTGCAATCTGGAAGGCTAGGAACCTGGCGTCGGAGACAGATGAGGCTGTAAGACTTACCAAAGAGGGGCTTCTCTTCTTAAATCAGTTCCTTCTGGATGCCCTCTCAGAGCTTGAGTAGCGGAACTTCATCCCTATCGCCAGAGGCACAGCTATGCAGGAGAAAGCGGCGCAGAGCTTGAATGCTGATGCCATGGTGAAAATATCGCTCAGCCAGCCGGTCAAAGTCAGCGAGATTGCTATGGTGATAAAGTCGAACATGCTGTAGATGCTGCTTGTGGTGGTGGGGTTCTCGGCCCCCTGGTCCTGCATCAGGGCCATGATGACCGGTGCGCTTGAGAAGGAGAAGAATCCTGTGAGTACTATGAACACCTCCATCAGCACTGTCTGTCCAGGCATAAGGCTGAATGCTACAAAGGCGAACATCAGGATAGGGGTGATGACCTTGATGAATATCAGTGTGTTGAGTTTTCCAAGCCGGTCTGCGATGATGCCCGATATGAATGTGCCTGCCACAGCCGCAAACTGGAGGGCCGACAGAGAGACACCTGCAAACCACAGGGAATAGCCCCGTTCTGTCAGGTATGTTGGAAGGAACGAGTTGAGGACCGATGCCACAAATGCCCTTGCCAGGGATAGGATGAAGCAGCAGAGGAAGAACCACTTGTACTTGAGCATGAGCTGGCCGAAGGGGGCCTCGGCTTTCTTCTTCTTCTTGATTTCTTGGGGGCCAGTGCCCTTGCTGCGGAACTTGAAGAATATGATCAGTGCGGTGACCAGTGCAATCGGGAACAGAAAATAGATCCTCCGCTCGCCCCAGGCTGCAACTGCGGCCAGCACTATGATGGGGCCGAATCCCCGTGCCAGCTCGCCGCCGGTCATAAAGAAGCTCATCCCGGCTCCCGAGTAGGAGCCTGCGTGCTCCCTGGTCATCACCATGGCAGGGATATGGTAGAAGCAGGCGCTTATTCCCATTATCAGTATAAGAAGGCATAGCACCCAGTAGGTGGGGGCCAGTGTTATGCAGCAGATTGAGGCTGATGTCACCAGCAGGGTAAGGCAGATAATAAGGCGGTTGTCGCTTTTCTCCACCACCTTGCCGATAGCCGGGTTAAGGAGTGCCGGGAGCCGGTGGAACAGGGAGATCATCCCTCCCATGGTGTAGTTCATCCCCAGGTTCTGGATCAGGATAGGGAGGAGCGGCGATACGAAATGGCTGAAAATATCGTGGGAGAAGTGGGAAAGTCCCATGAGTGAGACAGAAAAAATGTCAAACTTCTCTTTCTTTCCGCTCATCTATCGGTTATTCCTTTCTCAAACCAGCCGTATAGGGCATCCATCCGGTTGGTGATAGCGCTGTTCACCCTCTTCTCCATAAAGGAGGGAAGAACAGCAGGCTTACAGAATCCTGCGTTGTAGACCTGGATCTCATCATCGGTCAGCACTATATCCATCAGGACAAGGAAACAGTGGGTCTCTATCGCCTTGATAGGGCCATATTTCAGGTTGTCCATGTTGGTTATCTTCAGGGTTATGTGGTTCTCGTCAAAAAGGTAGGAGAACTGGTACACGTTGTCCTTGAACCGGGAATCCTCAAGCATTCCGTAGATATCGATTCCCATGGGCAGTGTCCCGTTGAATGAATGGTCTTCTATCCTGTTGGCATGTCTAGGGTGGTCCACTGTGTAGGCATCGGTGAACAGGGTGGTCACCTCCTTCTTGGACTGGGAATAGTACTGGGTTCCCTTTATAGAAGAGATATCTGTGAGAATATTTGCTATGTCGGCAGCGCTCTTGCCATTCCTCTTGTAGGTGGCCTTGCATTCAACCCGCACCGGGTAGGAGGGGGCTATTGATGCCACATACTTGCCTGTATGGTTCATCGGATAGAGGGTCAGCTCGTCATTTTTATCCAGAATTCTGGAGACCTTATCTTCTGCGTAAGTAGAAAGGACAAATGCTGTAAGAAGAATCAGGACAGAAAATTTTCTCATATACTTCATGATACATATAAAACAGGAAAGTGCAAATGACTTTACAAACTTTTTGTGATATAATTCAAATTATGAGAGTACGCAAGGCATCCGGCAGAGATATGGAAAGGATTATGGAGATAGAGGAGAACGCCTTTATTCCTTATATCAGAGAGACTTATCAGACTTTCGCAAGCCGCATGGAGACTTTCCCGGACGGTTTTCTGGTCCTTGAGGACGACAGGGGGACAGTACAGGGCTATTTTTCCAGCGAGCTGTGGGAGGAACTTCCCAATAACAACAAAGTCTTTATACTTGACCACGAGATAGCAAAAGTGCATAAAAAAGATGGAAAGCTGCTCTACATAAGCTCCTACGCCCTTATGAGCGGACTCCGAGGAAGGGGACTTGGAAAGCTCTTCTTCAAGGAGTGCCTTAAGGAGGTGCAGAAAGCAGCTTCTCAGATAGAGGAGATTGTCCTTATAGTGAGCCAGGAGTGGGATGCTGCCCGCCATATCTACGAAGATATGGGATTCAAGGCTATACGCCAGATACCGGGATTCTTCCCATCAGATGTGATTCCAGGCGGTGCTGACGGCATAGTCATGATAAAAAGTGTTTAGTTTGACCGGAGGAGATATGAGAAAAGTAGTATTGTCTGTTTTGATTCTTATGTTGGCTGCATCAATCCTGTCAGCTGCAGTCATTGAGGATAAGGACCGCATAAAGCCGGCGGTGGCCAAGAGCTTTGACTACGAAGAGGGCTCCAGCACTGTTGTAAAGATTTATCAGCGGCAGATGGACCAGTATCCCGATTACGTTGTCTTTAAATATGTGGATGTGATGAACCAGGCCCTCAAGTATAAGAAAGCCCATCAGAATGAGGAAGTTGTTGTGCGGTTTGCCATGTACAGTCTCTCGCCAGATATCTGTTTCTATTTTGATGAGGCTGACCCCAAATATGGCGAGATAACTTCAGAAGCTATACCGGGCAAGACTGAGAATATCCTGGAATCGTTGGTACGCCTTGCCAAGAACGGTGTCAAGGTGGAATTTGTTGTCCAGTCCAATGTGACAGCCAAGATGGAACCTTATCTGGGCGAAAGATGCATTGCAGACCCAGCCAAAAGGGTTTCAGACCTTCTCACTTTCAGCCGTGTCATGTGGGGTGGCGACTCAGAGCAGCAGATGCACGCCAAGTTCATAACTGCAAACAGGATTCTGGATGACAGCGGCACTGAGGTGTCCAATGTGGTATATCTGGCATCCCATAACATAGATGCCCTCTATGACAACTTCTATAAATCAACTCAGGAACGGGCTCAGACTGGTATCCTTATTCTGGGAAACCATGGGATTTTTGATGCATTCAACAAGTATCATCAGCTGTTGGCACAGAACGTGAACAACCAGAAGAACTTCCAGGACGAGGTGAGGGCTGCCCATAAGGCCAAGACTCTGAACTACAGCGACAAGTACTTCCATACCCACTTTACCCCAGTCCTTTCTGTAATAGAGGATGATCCATTCTCTCCAGACTCCTACAGCCCTGCCGGGCCTAAGGAGAGTGCTTGGGATACCGAGAACAACATGTTTGCCAAGTATATGGAGGAGATGGTAAATTCCGACAGCGGGGAGCGCCTTTTCTATGCCAACGTATACCACTACAAGACTGCCTGGAGCGATCTTTTCGGCTGGAAGATGTTCAAGGCGCTCCGTGGGCTCTACTTCGGCAAGAAGTATGACAACAGCCCAGACTGTTACACATCTGATATGCAGACTAAGGATGCTGAGGCTCTTAAGTCAAAGAAACTTAAGCCGGATAAGAAGAGCCCTCTTATCACTAAGTGGATTATTGAGACTTCAACCAGTCCTCACAGGTTCTCCAATGACACTGGATTCAGAAAGGGAATGGATCTTATTTCTGGAAACAAGGCACTCTACTACAAGGCTGACCACAAATACCTGACCCATTGCAAGGATGTGCTTTTCTCCTATGTAAAAGACGGAAACCGGAAGTATGTCACTATTTCTGGTTCGACCAACCTTAAGCGGGATGGCAATGCCAACAAGGCCAATGCCTCTGTGGCAATTCTGGAGAACGAGGCAGACCACGCTGTCTTTGATACTTACAAGAGCTTTATAGATGGTATTGTAGACGCCAGAAAGTGATCACCACCAGCGGCTTGCAAGCACGGCAAAGCCGGCCAGGCAGGCGGCCTCGGTGCGTAGCACCCTGCTCCCCATGGAGCAGAGGGTAAAACCATAATCGGACAGGAGCTGCCGCTCCCGGTCTGACCAGCCTCTCTCTCCACCCACTGCCATTATGGTTTTACCGGACGCCAGCTGGGCTTTCTGCAGCGGTATTGTATACTGGTAGTTGTCCAGTGCAATTCTGTTCTGAAACTTATCTGCATTCTTCTCCAAGAAGGTATCCAGAGAGTAGTGGACAGTCACCTCCGGAATATATGGGGTTGCACCCTGCTGTGCCCCCTCCACCAGAAGCGGATAATATTTCTCCTTAGACCACAGATTGCCGTTTGAGTAGGACTTTTCTGTCTTGTCAGTCTTTCCCAGGTAGATATGCTCAGCCCCTATGGTGCACAGGTTCTTGAACACCTTCTTGGCATCGATGGGGCGGATTATGGAGCAGAACACTGCGATAGGGTACTCGCTCTCCACCTTTTTATCCAATGTCTCGTGTGCCAGCTGAATTGCCTGGTCATCCATCTTCTGTATGGTGAACTTCTCGTAGGAGCGGTTTATGATGCCCCCTTCAAAGCTGTCGCCCGGCTTCAGCTTGAGTATGTTCTTTATGTGCTGATAGCGCACATCATCGGCATTCAGGGTGGTGATATCTTCCTCTGGTGAGAACAGTATGATATTCATTTCTTCTCAAGCTTGGATGGGCTCAGCATCTTGGCTGGATCCACAATCTCCTTGAACTCAGCCTCGGTAAGGAGACCCAGCTCCACTGCAGTCTGGCACAGAGTCTTTCCGCTCTTATATGCACTCTTTGCAATTTTGGCGGCGTTTTCGTATCCTATCTTGCGGTTCAGGGCTGTCACCAGCATCAGGGAATTCTCCATGTACTCCTGGATCTTCTCCTTGTTTGCCTTGATTCCCTCGAAACAGTTGATCCTGAAGCTCTCCATCGCATCAGCCAGCAGGGTGGCGCTCTGGAGCAGGTTGTGGATGATAACAGGCTTGAACACATTGAGCTCGAAGTTGCCCGATGCTCCTGCCATTGCTATGGCAGAGTTGTTTCCCATAACCTGGACACAAACCATGGTCATGGCCTCGCACTGGGTCGGGTTCACCTTGCCAGGCATTATGGAGCTTCCCGGCTCGTTCTCCGGTATAAGAAGCTCGCCTATGCCACACCTTGGGCCAGATGCCAGCCAGCGTATATCATTTGCAATCTTCATGAGGGCAGTGGCCAGTGATGTGTAGGCCCCTGAAAGGGCTACCAGGCTGTCATGGCTTGCCAGGGATGCGAATTTGTTGGGGCTTTCTGCGAATGGGAGCGCTGTCATCTGGGCAATATACTCTATAGCTTTCTCGGCAAAGCCCTCGTAGGTGTTTAGCCCGGTTCCAACAGCTGTGCCGCCGAGGGCCAGTATATAGACCTCCTCGAGGCTCTGGAGAATCCGGTTCCGTGCGCTTTCAAGCTGCGCTCTGTAGCCTGAGAACTCCTGTCCCAGTGTAAGTGGCACTGCATCCTGCAGGTGAGTCCTTCCACACTTTATGATATCCTTGAACTCCTCTTCCTTCTTCTGGGCGGCATCAATCAGAGCCTCCAGGGCAGGGAGAAGCTTCCTCATAGTCTTCTCTGCGGCTGCAATATGCATGGCAGTAGGGAATGTGTCGTTGGAGGACTGGCCCATGTTCACATCATCATTCGGATGGACCGGCTTCTTGCTCCCTCTCTGGCCTCCCATGATCTCGATGGCGCGGTTGGAGATAACCTCGTTCACATTCATATTGGTCTGGGTGCCGCTTCCTGTCTGCCATACAGCAAGGGGGAACTGGTCGGCCAGCTTGCCTTCCAGGATCTCGTCGCAAGCCTGGACAATTGCATTCTTCTTATCTTCTGCAAGCTTGCCTGCATCAAAGTTGGCCAGGGCCGCCCCTTTCTTAAGGATAGCAAAAGAGCGTATCACATCGGGCGATATCTTCTCCGACCCGATTTTAAAGTTTTCCAGAGACCTCTGAGTCTGGGCTCCCCAGTATGCACAGGATGGTACTTTTACCTCTCCCATAGAATCTGATTCAATTCTGTATTCCACTGCCAACTCCTTGCTTATTTATATTAAAATATATATAATCTGTCAAACAGAATAGGAGGATTCTCATCAAATGAAAGCAGTTGAGCTTGAAAAGAACTATGACCCGAAAAGCTTCGAGGATAAGCTTTATGAGAGCTGGGAAAAGACAGGCCAGTTCCTGCCGCGGTATAAAGATGGTGTGAAACCATTTGTCATCGTCATTCCTCCTCCAAACGTCACCGGCGTCCTCCACATGGGACACGGACTCAACAACTCACTCCAGGATATCCTTATCCGTTACTATAGAATGAAAGGGATCCCGACCCTGTGGATTCCCGGAACAGACCACGCTGGTATCGCCACTCAGAACGTAGTGGAGAAGCGCCTTATGAAAGAGGGCAAGACCAAGCACGACCTGGGCCGCGAGAAGTTCATCGAGCGCACCTGGGAGGTTAAGAAAGAGCACCACGACATAATCACAAAGCAGCTTAAGAAGATAGGTGCCTCTGTTGACTGGACACGGGAACGCTTTACCATGGACGAGGGCCTTTCACAGGCAGTGCGCGAAGTATTTGTAACCCTGTACGAGCGGGGACTTATCTATAAAGGACAGTATCTTGTGAACTGGTGCCCACGGTGCGGCACAGCGCTTGCTGACGACGAGGTTGACCACATCGATACCGACGGTGCTATGTACCACATCTGGTATGAGTTTGCAGACGGCCCTGCACCCGACGGAACCACTAAAATTGAGATTGCAACCACACGGCCCGAGACCCTTCTGGGCGATACCGCAGTTGCAGTGCACCCTGATGATGAGCGGTACAAGGCTATTGTAGGGAAGAAGCTTAAGCTTCCTCTGACAGACAGGACTATCCCAATCATCGCCGACACCTATGTAGACCGTGAGTTCGGAACCGGTATGGTTAAGATAACCCCTGCCCACGACCCCAACGACTGGGAGGTAGGCAAGCGGCACAACCTGGAAGTGATCAACATCCTCAACCCGGACGGCACACTTAATAACAACTGCCCGGAGAGATACCGGGGCATGACCTGTGCTGCCGCAAGAGAGCTGGTGAACCAGGACCTTAAGGAGCAGGGACTCTTCAAGGGCGAGGAGAAGCTGGTTCACTCAGTAGGTCACTGCTACCGCTGTAAGACTGTGGTGGAGCCGTTCCTTTCCTACCAGTGGTTCGTAAAGATGCGCCCTCTGGCAGAGAAAGCCCTGAATGCATGGAAGAAAGGTGAGATTGTGTTCCATCCGCAGAAGTGGGAGAACACCTATACCCACTGGCTTGAGAATATCCGCGACTGGTGTATTTCACGCCAGCTCTGGTGGGGCCACAGAATCCCGGTATGGTACTGCGACAAGTGCGGCGAGATGATTGTCGCACGCAAGGATCCTGAGAAGTGCCCTAAGTGCGGACACGACCACCTGCGGCAGGACGAGGATGTGCTCGACACCTGGTTCAGCTCCTGGCTGTGGCCTTTCTCAACACTGGGATGGCCCGAGAAGACCGACGACCTTAAGAAATATTACCCGACCAGCACTCTGGTCACAGCATACGACATCATCTTCTTCTGGGTTTCCAGAATGATCATGGCAGGCCTTGAGTTCACAGGCGAGGTTCCATTCAAGGATATCTATATCCACGGCCTTGTCCGCGACAAGCTGGGCCGGAAGATGTCAAAATCGCTCGGCAACGGTATCGACCCGCTGGACATTGTTGCAGAATATGGCGCCGATGCATTCAAGTTCACCTTGGCATTCCTTGCCGCACAGGGACAGGATATCCTGATCGACAGCGAGACTTTCAAGTTCGGCTCCAAGTTTGCGAACAAGATCTGGAACGCATCTCGGTACATCCTGATGAACCTGGAGGGAAGGAACCTTGTTCCTCTCAAGGATATCGCGCTTAAAGATGTGGACAAGTGGATTCTCCACCGGCTCAACGAGACTGTAGCCGAGGTGGATAAGGCGATAAAGGGCTACCGCTTCAACGATGCGGCTAAAGCTATGTACGAGTTCTTCTGGAACGACTTCTGCGACTGGTATGTGGAGTCCTCCAAGCTCTCCCTCTATTCCGGCGACGATGCCGAGAAGGACAGGGCTGTATCCCTGATCATCCATGTTCTGGATGAATCGCTCAGGCTCCTGCACCCATTCCTCTCATTCATCACCGAGGAGATTTACCAGAAGCTGCCGGAGCATGAGGCAAGCATTGTGAATGCCCCATATCCTGAGTATGCAGAAGAGCGGGAGAACCCTGAGATTGCAGCCAAGTTCGCATCGCTCCAGACTATCGTAAGCGCAGTCCGCACCATGCGGAGCGAGCTTACAGTGCCTCCTTCCAAGAAGGTGCGGGTAATGCTCAAGCTCGAGAAGGCAGATCCGTTCTTCAAGGCAAACAGCGCCCTTATGGCACTCCTTATGTCAGCATCCGATGTGGAGCTGGTTGACCAGAAGCCGGCCGAGAGCGGCTGTGTGATGGTTGCAGGCCCTGGCTTTGAGGCTTATGTCTCTGTCAAGGATGTTATCGACGTACCACAGGAGATTGCAAAGCTCAAGGCCGAGATTGCAAAGAACGAGAAGATTCTGGAGAAATCGCTTAAGAAGCTTGAGAATCCGCAGTTCATGAGCAAGGCTGCACCGGAGGCTATCGCCAAGGAGCAGGCTGCCAAGGAAGAGCTGACAACCCTTATAGAGAAGAAAAAGACATATCTTGCAGAATTGTCCTGATGGAGTAGAGAAGTGAGACTTAGCAAATACTTTGTTACAACATTCAAGGAGGCCCCGAAAGAGGCCGAGGTAATAAGCCATATCCTGATGATCCGGGCCGGCATGATCCAGAAGCTGGCCGCCGGTATCTACAACTATCTGCCGCTTGCACAGCGGTCTATTGCCAAGATAGAGAAGATAATCAGGGAAGAGCTGGATAAGCGGGGGCTGCAGGAATGCCTTATGCCTGCAGTGCAGCCGGCAGAGCTGTGGCAGGAGAGCGGCAGATGGGGCTACTACGGCCCTGAGCTCCTCCGGTTCAAGGACAGGAAGAATGCAGACTACTGCTTAGGGCCTACACATGAAGAGGTCATTACCGACATGGTGCGCCGTAACCTTAAATCCTACCGGCAGCTCCCCTGGAACATCTACCAGATCCAGACCAAGTTCCGTGACGAGGTACGCCCACGGTTCGGACTTATGAGGGGACGCGAGTTCATCATGAAGGATGCCTACAGCTTCGACGTGGACGAAGAGGCTTCGATCAAGAGCTATTACCTGATGTACGATGCCTATACCGCCATATTCAAGCGGTGCGGCCTCAAGTTCAAGGCTGTGGATGCCTCCACCGGCGCCATTGGCGGCGAGCTTTCCCACGAGTTCCAGGTTCTGGCCGATTCCGGCGAAGACACAATCCTTTCCTGCTCCAAGTGCGACTATGCCGCCAATGTGGAGAAGGCTGTATCCGACCGGGTGCTCCCGAAGCCTGACCGCAGCAATGTGGAGACTATGAAAGAGGTAGCCACCCCGAACCAGAAGACTATAGAAGAGATTTCTGCCTTCCTGGGCAGAAGCGCCGACCAGTTTATAAAGACTCTTATATATATGGTAGACGACCAGCCGGTCGCTGTCATTGTTCCAGGGGAGCAGGATGCCAACGAGGCCAAGATCCAGGGGGCTCTCCATGCCAACAGCGTGGTTGCGGCCGACGAGGAGACTGTAAAGCGGGTTACCGGTGCCGAGGTAGGTTTTGCCGGACCTGTAGGCCTTAAAGAGAAGATAAAGATTATCGCTGACAAGCAGATATACAGCCGTGTGAACCTGGTGTGCGGCGCCAACAAGACCGATTTCCACCTTACAGGCATAGACCCGGAAAGGGACTTCAAGGCCGACCTGGTGGCAGACATAACATTTGCCAAAGTGGGGGAGAAATGCCCGCACTGCGACGGAGTTCTTGAGCAGTACCGCGGAATCGAGGTAGGACAGGTGTTCCACCTTGGGACCAAGTATTCAGAGCCTATGCACTGTACTTTCCTGGACAAGAACGGAAAGGACAGCACCACTGTGATGGGCTGCTACGGCATAGGAGTGACCCGTACCCTGGCTGCTTTCATAGAGCAGAACCACGACGACAAGGGTATTATCTGGTCTCCTGCAGTGGCTCCTTTCGAGGTAGAGGTTATTCCGCTCCAGAGCAACAACGAGAAGGTATGCTCTGTAGCCGAGGATATCTACAGCCAGCTGGGCAAGCTGGGTATCGATGTATTGATTGACGACCGGGACGAGCGGGCTGGCTTCAAGATGAACGATGCCGACCTTATCGGATTCCCTGTGCAGGTTCAGGTAGGCGCCCGCTCTTTAGAGAACGGCCAGCTTGAGATAAAAGCCCGCCGGACTGGAGAGAAGGTGCTTGTAGACATTGACAAGGCAGTACCTTATATTCAGGACCTTCTTAAAACCCTTTAAAAATTCATACTGAGCTTGCTTCAGCAAGTGTGTCAGGACAAAAAAAAGAGCCGCTATCAAGCGGCTCTTTTGTATGCTTTGTGATTAAAATCACTCAGCTGACATTGTGATGTGGTATTCCTCATCGGTCCAGTCTCTGTCAATGTCCATCTCGATGGTGTCACCGTTTCTAACGAATGTATAGAATCTCTGTGTCTCATCGCATCTGAATGACAGCTTGTTGCCCTCTGCCTTAAGATCTTTCTGCTTTCCAGCGAAGTCATAGATCAGAGCGCCGCTCTCGGAATCGTACAGCTTAACGTTGTTGTCAGCCTCGAATACCCACTTAGCATTCCAGTTTGTATCAACAGATTTTCCTTCTGGGAATGCGCCTGCAGCTGGAGCTGCCTGGATGTCGCAAAGACCCTTCCAGAATTTCTTAGCCTGTGCCAGAGGAGCGATTGCATCTGCATAAAGTCCCTTCTGGATGCACTGCTCGCCCATTGCGAAGATCTGAACGCCCTTTGTATAAGGCTCTTTGGTCTTCTTGTCTTCTGGAACTCTGTCTCTGTAGTACTGTGCTTCCTGATACAGAACGCCAGCCTGGATAACTTCTTCTGGAACTTCGATTGGGTTCTCGCAGAGTCCTGACCAGAATTTCTTAACCTGTCCGAGAGGTGCGAGAGAGTCAGTATACATAGCTCTATAGAAGAGTCCCTGACCCATTTCGAAGATCTGAACGCCCTTTGTCCAAGGCTCTACGTTCTTCTTCTCTTCTGGAACCTGTCCCTGAAGTGCGAAGTCTGTGATGAGCAGAGCATATGCTTTGCTTCCGTCTTCTGCAATCTCGATGTCTGCTGGATCAACAAGACCTGACCAGAATTTCTTAACCTGCTTGAGTGCAGGAATAGCTTCTGAGTACAGTCCGTTTGCAAGACACTGCTCGCCCATTGCGAAGATCTGAACACCCTTTGTCCAAGGCTCTACATTCTTCTTGCTCTCTGGAACCTTTGCTCTCAGGTCGATGTCACAGAGGTAGAGGATAGCTGCTTCATATGCGTCTGCAGATACTGCTGCCTGTGGAGCTGGAGCTGGTTCTGCTGCAGGTGCCTCAGCTGCTGGAGCTGGAGCTGGTTCTGCAGGAGCTGGAGCTGGCTCAGCTGCTGGAGCTGGTTCTGGTTCTGTTGCTGCTGATTCGCTTGTCTTACAAGAGAAGGAACAGAATACGATTGCAACAACGGTTAACAAAACAAGTATTTTTTTCATTTCATTCTCCTTTTTTTGTACATTGTATCACGATTATGAATAAAAGAAAACAGAAAAAATAACAAAATTAACAAAAATATTATATTTTCTTATAATATAGTAAAAAAAAAGACCATCCAGAAGGATGGCCTTTATTCCAGCTTGTTGATTCAATCAGTCCTGGAGAGGCATAAGGACATGATATCCTTCGTCTGTCCAGTCTCTGTCGATATCCAGTTCCATGTCTGTTCCCTCAAGGGCTTTCTCAAATGTGTAGAAACGCTGTGTCTCATCGCATCTGAATGAGAGTTTGAGGCCGGTTCCAGCAGGTTCAAGCTTCAAATTCTTTGTTTTGCCGTTGAAGTCATAGATAAGATCTCCGTTCCTTGAGTCATAGAGCTTTACAGAACCATCTGCAAAGAATACCCAAAGAGCATCCCAGTTCGCATCAAGCCACTTTCCTGCAGGGAACTCAGAGAGGGCCTTTGGAGCCTCAGGAGTTGTAGCAGGTGCTGCAGCCGGTTTAGCTGGGGCCGGTGCTGGTGCAGGTGCTTTTGCTGGAGCTGGTTTCGCAGCCTGAGTATCTGACTTAGCAGCCGGTTCGCTTGTCTTGCACGAGAAGAAACAGAACACAATTGCGATAGCAATGAACAATACTAGTACTTTTTTCATTGTTTATGTTCTCCTTGTCTATATATTATCGGATTAAATATTATTAATCTTTATGGAAAATCCCGCATATTATCTCATATATGTAATAAATGGTACATTTTCAGATTGCAAACTCCCCGATAATGTACTAAACTGTCCATAGCATATTTCAATGGAAGAGGAGTGTAAATCTCCCACGGACGCGCCACCGTGACAGGCGACCTGTAGGCTGTGCCACTGGGAAACTGGGAAGGAGCTTATGGGGATGGACTATAGTCCTGAAGCCTCAAGCCGGGATACTTTGGTATGCGCAAAACGATTTGACTTCGCGATCTGAGTCGGAATCAGGAGCAGGGATTCCTACGCCCACCGACTTCTTTTCTGCAGTCAGGAAAGGAGTTTGTTTTGAAAAATCTTTCTCTTTTAGTTTTTGTGGCGCTGCTTATAGCAACGCCGGTTTTCTCAGAAGTACGCATAGGCGGCGAGTTTGACTACTATATGGTCAATGGCTTTGACAGCGACAATGCCGCATCTTTCGAGGACAAGTGGGATAAGGGAGAGATGGATTTCCGGGCAACTGTCGGCGATTACAGCAGGGTTCTTATTGAGCTCGAGGAGGATGGCTCCTGGGACGACGGGCTGGGAAGAGCCCCGGAGGGGACACCATCTTTAAACTATTTCAGGGTACAGACCGACTGGGGAAAATTCTTCGGCTTTGAAGGAATCGGAATAAGGACCGACATCGGCTTATACAGCTATCAGACCTTTGACCGCATCCACTTCACCGGATTCGGCTATGAGTATTCTGAGAACTTCTCAAATCCATACCTGCCCAAAGACTTCGGATTCAAGCTCTCCTTAAGCTTTGCAGACGGTCTGGTCCAGCCGTACTATGCCATGAGCTTCGATACTGTCCAGGCAGTCGACAACAAGGGGAAAGCAACTCCTGACGGAAAACCTACCTTCATGGCAGGCTCCGGCTTCGACTTCAGCGCTTTAGGGCTCCCGCTCTGGCTTGAGGCATATTTCCAGAAAGGAACTGCAGAGGATGCGAATCAGTTCGGCCTTGAGGCTATGTATGACCTTGCGGTCGGGGAGATAAAGATTACATTGGGCGGTTTCTACTTGAACTTTACCAAAGCACAGAGGTCCAGATGGAGCACCCGTAACGCAGATACTGATGAGAGAGGCTCTCTCTGGGGGTTCGGTGCCCGGCTTGCTGTATCCGGCTTTGCTGTTGATATAACCGGCGCAGGACTGTTCGGCGAGGACTTTTATGGCAAAGGGAACTATTCACCATTCTCGGTACTGGGGCTCGATTGTGAGTATTTCTTCCTTGACTGGCTGGGAATCAATGCCGGAACTGCATTTGCATTCGGCGACTACAGGGAGACTTCCGGCGACAAAGCACTCCAGAGTGTGGAGGCCGGTATTGTCTTGAAGCCTGACAAAGGAGTTCTCTATAAGTTTGGATACATCTATGTTGATGAAGAGGTTGCAGAGTCTCCCGGTATCCTTTTCAGGACACTCAACACCAAGAAAGTCACTGCCGAGAAGGGCGGACTCTATTTTACAGTGAAGATTGATTATTAAATAAAAAATGTTTTTTATAGGAGGAACAAAATGAAAAACATCGTAAAAGTCTGCTGCATTGTTCTTGCTGTATGCATGCTCCCCGGCTTTGCCTTCGGAGCCAAAAAGACAGACAAAGAGATTGCAGACAAAGCTGCTGCATTGATTGACGCAATCTATGTGCAGGAATGGACACCTAAGACTGACAAGCAGTGCGCCGCTGCTAAAGCTGCATGGGACAAGCTGACCGACGCACAGAAGGAGCTTGTCGAGGGTGAGAATGCCGATCCTGACTACTTCGGACGCGATACCGGCGATGCCAGCAAGGATGACCCGCGCAACGCTGATAAAATCGGCAAGAAGGAGCTTCTTGTAGTAAGCTTCGGAACATCCTTCAACGACAGCCGTGCCCAGGATATAAAAGGGATTGAGGATGCGCTCCAGAAATCATTCGCAGACTGGGATGTAAGACGTGCCTTCACAGCACAGATTATCATCAATCATATCCAGGCCCGCGACGGTGAGAAGATCGACAATGTGGACCAGGCCCTCAGCCGGGCAGTGAAAAATGGAGTCCAGATTCTCGTTATCCAGCCTACACACCTTATGCACGGTGCAGAGTATGATGAGCTTAAGGAAGCTGTGGACAAATACTCTTCCAAGTTTGCCAAGGTTGTCATTGCAGAGCCTCTCCTTGGTGAGGTCGGATCAGACGCTTCCAAGATCAATGCTGACAAGAAGGCCACAGCAGTTGCTGTAACTGCAGCGGCAGTCAAGTCTGCCGGCTTTGAGACAACTGATGCTGCCGCAAAAGCTGGAACTGCATTTGTGTTCATGGGCCACGGAACATCACACACAGCAAAGGTTTCCTATTCTCAGATGCAGGCTCAGATGAACGCACTCGGCTATAAGAACGTATTTATCGGAACAGTAGAGGGAGAGCCTGAGGAGACTGCATGCGAAGAGGTTATCAATGCAGTTGCTGCCGCCGGGTACAAGAATGTTATTCTCCGCCCTCTGATGGTTGTTGCAGGCGACCATGCCAACAACGATATGGCTGGGGAAGAGGATGATTCCTGGCTGAGCATGTTCAGGGCTTCGGGCAAGTTTGACAAGGTTGAGCCTCAGATTGAGGGTCTTGGCCGGCTTCCAGCCATTCACAAGATCTATATCTCCCATTCTCAGGTTGCCATAGAGTCTCTGTGATGAAATATTTTGCAGTTATCTGTTTTATTGCTATAATCTGTTTCCCTGTCCTTGGCGCAGTGCCCGGGGACGGGGTTTATACTGCCGACTTCAGGACCGACAGCAGCATGTTCCATGTGAACGAGGCTTATGACGGGAAAGGGGTGGTTACTGTAAAAGATGGGAAGATGACAATCCATGTCACTATGCCGTCAAAGAGGATCGCCAGGCTGTTCTGCGGCAAGGCAGATGATGCCGCAGCCCCGGGAGCAGTGCTGATTGAGCCAGTTCTTGATGCAGTGACCTATCCAGACGGATTTGTCGAGAAATCCAACGGATTCGATATCCCGGTTCCATACTTGGATAAAGAGTTCAACTGTGCCCTTTTAGGGAAGAAGGGGAAGTGGTACGACCATAAAGTTTCTGTATCAAATCTTGTTCCTACAGTAAAGGATGGCAAATACAACATTGGTGTCACCCTTTCCGGCGGTTCCGGCAGGGCCTCTGTGGCTTCTCCTGCCGAGATTGCTGTAGAGAACGGCCTTGTCTGGGCAACTGTTGTGTTCAGCAGTCCGAACTACGATTATATAACAATCGGCGGGAAAAGGTATGACCGCATCAATACCGATGGTAACTCCACATTCAGGATCCCTGTGACCTTGGATCAGGATATCAGGGTGAGTGCACTTACCACTGCCATGAGCAACCCTCATCTGATTGATTACACTCTCCGCTTTGACAAAAGTTCCTTGGAGGAAAGATGAGAGTAAGAAGAATCCTGCTGCTGACCCTTGCGGCTCTTATGCTGCTTGCGGTCTCTTCCTGCGGCTCTGCCAAGAAAAGCAGACCGTTTGACCAGCTCAAGGTCACAGGAAGTATGCAGCTCGATTTTGCCACCCAGTTCTCGGTGGACTATTACGAGGGTGGCTATAAGATGCTCTCCCTGGCGGACGGCAGCCGGTTTTTTGTGGTGCCGGAGGGGGCTTCTCTCCCGGATGGTGCAGACCAGGTGGCTGTCCCCATTTATCAGCCGGTTCAGAATATCTATCTTGCGGCCACCTCGGCCATGTGCCTCTTCGATTCCCTGGAAAGGCTTGATGCAATCAGCCTCTCCGGCACCAAGGCAGAAGGGTGGTATATCCCTGCCGCCAGGGAGGCTATGAAGGATGGAAAAATCCTTTATGCAGGCAGATACAATGCTCCGGACTACGAGCTTATAACAGCCTCCTTATGTCCTCTGGCCATTGAATCCACAATGATTGCCCATGCCTCGGAGATAAAGGAGCAGCTTGAGCAGCTTGATATTGCTGTGCTGGTGGACCAGTCCAGCAACGAGATGCATCCTCTGGGGCGGTCGGAGTGGATTAAACTCTACGGCGCGCTGCTGAACGAGGAGGAGAGGGCAGAGCAGGTGTTTTCCGAGCAGGCAGGCTATCTGAATGATGTTTCAGGCAGCGCCCCTTCTGGGAAAACAGTCGCTTTTTTCTATGTCAGCTCCTCAGGCAGGATCATAGCCAGGAGAAGCGGCGATTATGTAAGCAAGATGATCTCCCTGGCGGGAGGAAAATATATATTTGACAGCCTTGGAGACAGCACTTCCAGGTCTTCCACAGTCGCTCTTGAGCCCGAATATTTCTATTCAGAGGCAAAGGATGCAGATATAATCATATATAATGCAACTATAGCGGATGAGGTTTCATCCATCGGTCAGATGGTGGGGAAATGTCCTCTTCTGGCCGATTTCAAGGCAGTCAAGAGAGGCAATGTCTGGTGCACAAACAAGAATATGTATCAGGAGACAACTGCTCTTGGCCAGATGATAGACAGCCTCCATAAAATCTTTGCCGACGGTTCGGAATCTGTCTCTGAGCTGCCATTTTTCTATCATCTGAAGTGAGGAGGTAAGGGGAATATGTTGAGAAAAATTGCTGTATTCATACTGTTCTTCGTACTTCTGATTGCCGCAGTCATATTGAGCATCCATATCGGCAGCGTCAGCATCTCTGCCCACGATATATTTACCATTGTCCTGAAGGGTGACAGCTCAAACACTGTCGCTTATAACATTATCTGGAAGATCCGTCTTCCCCGTATCATACTGGGTGCTCTGCTTGGCGGTGCCCTCTCGCTCTCCGGCTTCCTGATCCAGACCTTCTTCCGGAACCCTATTGCCGGCCCCTTTGTGCTGGGTATCTCCTCCGGTGCAAAACTTTTTCTTGCTGTGACCACAATCGTAATGACAGGGCTTTTCAATAAGATGCCTGTGTCGGTCACTGTTGCAGCTTCTTTTGTGGGATCGCTCCTGTCGCTTCTTCTGGTCCTCCTTTTCACCGGGAAAGTTAGGAGTATGTCCATTCTTCTTGTAATCGGAATCATGATCAGCTATATTTGCTCTGCAATCACCGATTTACTTATCAACTTTGCCAACGATTCAGATATCGTCAACCTGACCCACTGGTCCAAGGGAAGCTTCTCTGCAGCCACCTGGCAGGATGTCTGTATCTCGGCTTATATAGTTCTGCCTGCACTTCTTATCATTTTCTTGGCTTCCAAACCGATGGGAGCCTATCTGATGGGAGAAGGATATGCCAAGAGCCTGGGGGTGAATATCAAGGCTTTCCGGGTGCTTCTGGTCCTGATGACAGGTATTCTCTCGTCCTGCGTGGCTGCCTTTGCCGGCCCTATCTCCTTTGTGGGCATTGCTGTTCCCCATATCTCACGGCTGCTTCTTAAGACATCAAAACCGATCCTGATGATACCGGCCTCGTTCCTTTGCGGCGCCTCATTCTGTGTGTTGTGCGACCTGGCCGCAAGGACGCTGTTTGCCCCTACAGAGCTCTCCATAAGCACTGTGACAAGCGCAATCGGAGCACCTATCGTGATCTGGCTCCTCATTTCAAGGAGGAAACGTAATGAAGTCTGAAAAGCTTAGTCTCGACTCACTTACTGTCGGTTATAACGGTGTTCCTCTTATTTCTGATATAACTCTTTCGCTGGCAAAAGGGGAGATTCTGACCCTGATCGGCCCCAACGGATCTGGAAAGACCACTGTTCTCAAGAGCATCACCCGGCACCTTGCCACCATAGCAGGCACTGTCTATCTGGACGGGAAGAATATGCAGCTGATAAACGGAAAAGAGGTGGCCAAGAAGCTTGCTGTTGTACTGACCGAGCGGATACGCCCAGAGATAATGAGCTGCTTCGAGTTTGTCTCGGCAGGCCGCTATCCATATACCGGAAGCTTCGGCATGCTCACTTCCCATGATAAAGAGGTGGTGAATAATGCCCTTGAGAAGGTCAACGCCCTCGATATCGCAGATAAGGATATCTCACAGATAAGCGACGGCCAGCGGCAGCGTATTCTCCTTGCCCGGGCTATCTGTCAGGAGCCTGAGGTCATTGTCCTTGACGAGCCTACATCTTTCCTTGACATCAGGCATAAAATAGAGCTCCTTGGAATCCTTTCCGATATGGCTAAGAAGAGCGGAATCTCTGTTGTCATGAGCCTCCACGAGATAGATCTTGCACAGCGCATCTCCGATAAGATTGTGTGCGTGAAAGGGGAGAGGATAGCTGCTTATGGTACCCCTGAAGAGATTTTCTCTGATGAGGTGATAAAAAGCCTTTATGATATCGAGAGCGGCTCATTCAATGCACTTCTTGGGAATATTGAGCTTGCTGCTCCGCAGGGGAAGGCCAGATGTTTCGTCGTTGGAGGATGTGGCTGCGGAATACCTTTTTACCGGGCGCTCCAGAAGAGGGGCATCCCCTTTGCCGCAGGAATCCTTATGGGCAACGACATCGACCTTGCTGTGGCAGCCCCGTTGGCAGAATATGTGGTAAAAACACCACCTTTTTCCACAATCTCACAAGGTGATATTGAAAAAGCAAAAAATGTTATTGATTCTGTTAATGCTGTTATAGACTGCGGCTCGCCGGATGGGGAACTCAACCGCTTTAACTCCGAGCTTCTGAGCTATGCTGCGGGACGGGGAAAAACCATAATAAAAACCCTTGTCGAGCTTAAGGAGGCAGAGCTATGAGACTGCCCCGAATCCTGATTGCCGGCACCTCAAGCGGCAGCGGCAAGACAACTGCGACCTGTGCTTTGCTCTCGCTTCTAAAGCAGCGTGGTATTAGGGTTAAAGCCTATAAATGCGGCCCCGATTATATCGATCCCATGTTTCATAAAACTGTTTCAGGAATCTCATGTACCAATCTGGATCCTTTTTTCTGTGATGCAGACCTGCTGAAATATCTCCTTTGCGATAATGCAGGTGAGCAGCTTGCTGTAATTGAAGGGGTCATGGGCTACTATGACGGCACCAGTCAGACAGGCACCGACAACAGCACATTTATTGTGGCAGACCAGACTTGTACTCCGGTGATTCTTACAGTTGATGCCAAGGGCTCTGCCTCATCACTTCTGGCAGTGATAGAGGGCTTTCTCCATTTTGTTCCAAAAAGCGGTATCAGAGGGGTTCTGTTCAACCGCATGACACCAACAAGCTATCAGGCTGTCAAGACCATTATGCACGACCGGCTGGGAGATTCTGTTGTCCCTGTCGGCTTTATTCCAGAGCTTCCAGAGGAGTGCCATATACCTTCACGCCATCTGGGCTTGGTTACAGCAGCAGAAATCAAAGACCTTGCAGAACGGCTTGAAAGGACAGCACAGCTGTGTCAGCCTACTGTTGATCTTGATGCGGTTCTGGCATTGGCAGATAAGGCTCCTGATTTAGAATTCACTGCACCAGCTATAAAAAAGTTTGAGAGAATAAACCTTGCTGTCGCACGGGATGAGGCCTTCTGTTTCTATTACGACTCAACCTTAAGAATGTTTGAGAAAATGGGGGCAGAGCTTAAATTTTTCTCCCCTCTGGCAGACGAATCGGTTCCTGCAGATAGCGACGGCCTTCTGATTGGGGGAGGATATCCAGAGCTTTACCTGGATAAACTGGAAAAAAATACACACTCGAAAGAAAGCATCTGCAATGCTATAGCATCCGGGATGCCGACTATAGCGGAATGCGGAGGATTCCAGTATCTCGGCGAAGAGCTGGACAGCCATAAGATGTGTGGAGTTCTGAACCATTCCTCATCCAGGACAGAGCACCTTGTCCGTTTCGGATACATCACCCTGACTTCTAAGAAAGCAGGTGTCTTCGGTCCTGCAGGGACTGTGCTCAGAGCCCATGAGTTCCACTACTGGGACAGCACGGCAAACGGAGATGCCTTTAAGGCAAGAAAGCCCAATGGCAGAGAGTGGGAGTGTGGAGTTATGACCGATACCCTATATGCCGGATATCCCCATATTTTCCTTCCAGCCAATATCGGTGCATCAGAAGAGTTCTATAAAAGATGTCTGTCTTATAAGGAGAAAAGGTGATGATTATACACGACCCGGTTGAAATCGAAAGACGCAGCATGGAGATCATCGAGAGTGGGCTTCCAGCCGGTATTCCGGAAGAGAATAAGGCTGTAGTCAGACGTGTGATCCACTGCACAGCAGATTTTGATTATGCATCTAACCTTGCTTTCTCCGATAATGCAGTTCAGAAGGCTCTGGCTGCATTGGGAAAAGGGTGCGATATCATCACAGACACTCAGATGGCATATTCCGGGATAAACAAAGCTGCCGCCTCAAAGCTGGGGTGCGCTGTCCATTGCTTCATGAGCGATCCTGATGTTGCAGAGGAGGCCAAGAAGAGGGGATGCACCAGGGCTGTCGTTTCCATGGAGAAGGCGGCAAAGATGAATAAGCCTCTGATCTTTGCAATCGGCAATGCCCCTACAGCACTCTTGCGATTGCGTGAGCTGATTGATGCAGGAGAGATTACTCCGTTTCTAGTGATCGGGGTTCCGGTAGGGTTTGTGAATGTCATAGAATCTAAGAATGCGATAATGGAGACAGGTGTTCCTTATATTGTCGCAAAAGGACGCAAAGGGGGGTCCAACGTCGCCGCAGCTATAGTCAATGCGCTGATGTATCAGATGACAAGATGATAGAGAGCTTTATTACAAAAGATGGGAAAAGACTCAGAAGGGGCTATACCACCGGCTCCTGTGCTGCGGCCGCTGCAAAATCGGCAGCCCTGATGCTGCTTACAGGGCGCAGGCTTGAGGCTGTCCATCTTATGACACCTTTTGGAATAGAGCTTGATCTTCCTTTATGCGATATTGTCATGAATGACAGATTTGTCTCCTGCGGGACAGTCAAGGACAGCGGAGACGATCCTGATGTGACAGATGGAATAACTGTCTATGCCCGGGTGGAGAAGACAGATGCACCATATACTGTAGAGATAGATGGCGGCGAGGGAATAGGCCGAGTGACAAAGCCGGGGCTGGATCAGAGTGTAGGAAGTGCTGCCATCAATTCCACACCACGCAGGATGATAACAGAAGAGTTGCAGCAGGTATGCGAGGATAACGGTTATACAGGCGGTCTCAAGGTTATTATCTCTGCTCCGGCAGGAGCTGAGATTGCAAAAAAGACTTTCAACCCCAGGCTGGGAATAGAAGGTGGCATATCAATCCTTGGGACAACCGGGATAGTAGATCCTATGAGCGAGGAAGCGCTGATTGAGAGTATTGCTCTTGAGATCAGGCAGCGGAAAGCCCTTGGTGACAGGCGGCTTATCCTTACTCCAGGCAATTTCGGCGCCGATTTCCTTAAATCGGTGTATGGGATAGAGACACAGCAGATTGTGAAATGCTCAAACTATGTCGGAAAAGCACTGGAAGCTGCAGTTGATGCAGGTTTTTGCCAGGTGCTTTTAGCCGGTCATATCGGTAAGTTTGTCAAGCTTTCCGGCGGAATCATGAACACCCATTCAAAGGAGGGGGACTGCCGTGCAGAGCTTATGGCGGCCGCAGCTCTCCTTGCAGGTGCAGATTCAGCGACAGCCCAGGCTATGTTCAGCTGTGTCACAACAGACGAGATGCTCAGGATTCTGGACAAAGAAGGGGTGCTTGCCGGTACAATGACAGCTTTGAGAAGTCGCATAGAATCAGCTCTTTCTGCCAGGTTTGAGGGAATGCTTGAGATTGGGGTGATTGTATTCACCACAGGCAATATTGAGCTTTTCAAGACAGAGACTGCAAAGAGATGGATGGAGGCACATTCATGAGAAAGGGAATACTTTATGGTGTTGGAGTTGGTCCCGGCGACCCTGGGCTTTTGACTCTCAAGGCTGTGAATCTTATCAAGGAGTGCGATATTCTTGCTGTTCCACATAGAAAAGAAGGGGAAAGCTTTGCATATCAGATTGCTGTAAAAGCAGTGCCTGAGGCAGAGGAAAAGCCAGTGCTTCCTGTGGATATGCCCATGACACGGGATAAAGCTGTGAGGGAAGCGGCATATAAAGCTGGGGCAGAAAAAGTTGCAGAAGCCCTTTCTGTAGGTAAAAATATAGTATTCCTGACACTTGGGGATCCTTCGGTTTATTCCACATTTGCATATCTGGCTCCACAGGTCAAAAAGAAAGGGTTTGATGTGATCTGGATTCCAGGGGTTACATCATTCTGTGCCTCTTCTGCAGCCTTGGGAAAGCCTCTATGCACAGACCGGGAGGCACTGCATATTCTTCCGGGAGGCATATCTGCAAAGGAAGCGCTCAGACTGTCCGGCACAAAAGTTTTTATGAAAGGGGAGCTTGATATGCTTCTTGACGCCCTCCAGAACGGAGAACAGGATGTGCAGGCGGTTGAGAACTGCGGCACAGAGGGTGAGCGCATATATGAGAGACTTGATGAGATTCCGGAGGATGCAGGCTATTACCTGGTGACAATCGTAAAGGAGAAGGAAGCATGATACATTTTGTAGGTGCCGGGTGCGGTGCGACAGATCTTATAACACTGCGTGGCAAGAGACATATCGAGAATGCTGATGTTATTATTTACGCCGGCTCCCTTATAAACAAAGAGCTCCTGCAGTATGCAAAAAAAGAGTGTGCTCTCTATGACAGTGCAAAGATGACACTTGAAGAGATAATAGATGTAATTTCTGCTGCAGAGCGTGATGGTCTTGTCACTGTGCGGCTTCATACCGGCGATCCTTCTCTTTACGGTGCGATTGGGGAGCAGATGCGGGAACTGAAGAGGCTTGGGATAGAATATGACATAACCCCAGGCGTAAGCGCTTTTTCCGGTGCCGCAGCCTCACTCAAGACTGAATACACTCTGCCTGATGTCTCTCAGACAGTTATTATAACCAGGGCTGCGGGCAGAACAGATGTGCCGGAGAGGGAGAACATCCGGTCCCTTGCATCCCACGGTGCCACTATGGTTCTGTACTTGAGCACCGGGCTGCTTGAGAAGGTGAGTGAGGAGCTGATTTCAGGCGGATATGATGCCGGCACCCCAGCCGCAATAATCTATAAAGCGACCTGGCCCGACGAAAAGATATTCCGTTGTACTGTAGGAACTCTGAGGCAGACAGCCGAGGCAAACGGTATAACTAAAACTGCGCTGATCGCTGTAGGTAAATTCCTTGAGAGCAGCTTCTCCCGCTCCTGTCTCTATGACCCGGGTTTTTCCACAGAATTCAGGGAGGCGTCAAAGTGAAGGCAGCTCTATTCTGCTTCTCCGATTCGGGGGAAAAACTTGCCGGGAAACTCTGTCTGCTGCTGGGACTGGAACAGGATTGCATACATAATCGCAGTCTCCAGAACATTGGGACTCTGTTTGCCGAGAGTGATGCTTTGATATTCATAGGAGCCTGCGGTATTGCAGTCCGGGAGATTGCCCCTTATCTGAAAAGCAAGAGTTCCGATCCAGCTGTGGTTGTGCTTGATGACCAGGGGAAATTTGTAATCCCGATCCTTTCAGGACATATCGGAGGTGCCAATGATCTTGCAAGGAAGATTGCTTTCCTGATTGGTGCAACAGCTGTGATTACAACTGCTACCGATGGGGCTGGAAAGTTTTCATGCGACGCATGGGCGGCCCGAAATGATTGTGCGATATCTTCTATGGAGATGGCTAAAAAAGTCTCTGCAGAAATACTGAAAAACGATATACCGATTGTCTCAGATCATGAGCTGCCATCATCACTCCCAGATGGGCTATTTAAGGGCGATTCCGGCGATATAGGCATTTATATCGGAATACATGATAAGTCGCCGTTTAAGGAGACTCTCCGCCTTATTCCACGCACTCTGACTGTAGGGATAGGGTGTAGGAAAGGGACATCAGAAGAGCATATTCTCTCTGCAATAAAAACTGTGTTTGCAGATAATGGATTAGATATTCGTGCTGTTGAAAAAATTGCTTCCATAGATGTGAAAAAAGAAGAGGCAGGACTGCTCAACTGCGCTGAAAAGCTGAATGCCAAGCTGGTTTTCTACTCTGCCGATGAGCTGAATGCTCTGGATGGTAATTTTGATGAATCAGCTTTTGTAAAGAATATTGTTGGAACCGGCAATGTGTGTGAGCGTTCTGCTCTCTCTGCCGGTGGAAGACTGGTTGTCAAGAAAACTGCGCTTGATGGTGTAACTCTCGCTGTGGCCGAGAAAGAACGGAGGATTGAGTTTTGAAAAAGCTGTATGTTGTAGGGATTGGTCCAGGGAATTACGATGGGATGACTGTTGGGGCAGTAAAAGCCCTTGAACAGGCAGATCTGATTGTGGGCTACACAGTCTATTGTAAGCTTATAAAACCATATTTTCCTAAAAAGCAGTTTCTTTCAACCCCTATGATGCAGGAGATTGAGAGGTGCCGCCTTGCCCTTGACCATGCTGCCAGTGGCAAAACAACAGCTATTGTCTGCTCAGGCGATGCAGGGATATATGGAATGGCTTCTCCTGTTCTTGAGCTTGCTTCAGAATATGATGTTGAGATAGAGATAATTGCTGGAGTGACAGCTGCCTCGTCTGGTGCCGCACTGTTAGGATCTCCCTTGGCATGCGATTTTGCTGTTATCAGCCTCTCTGATCTGCTTATCCCGATGGAGGTGATCGAGAACCGGCTTGAGCATGCCTCGGCAGCAGATTTCTGCATAGTCCTCTATAACCCTTCAAGCCATAGGCGCTCTGACTATCTTAAGAAAGCATGTGAGATTATCATGCGTCACCGTCCGCCTGAGACTATATGTGGAATTGCCCAGAACATAGGAAGAGAAGGGGAGTACATGCGCCTTATGAGCCTTGCAGAGCTTTCAGAAATCAAGGCAGATATGTTCACATCTGTGTTCATAGGGAATTCAAAGACAAAAAACATAGGCGGTAAGATGGTGACTCCGAGAGGATATAAGAATGTCTGATAAGATTTGTATTTTTGCCGGGACAACAGAGGGGAGGACTCTTGCTTCACTGCTAAACAAGGCAGCAGATGTGACTGTATGTGTCGCAACAGAATATGGTCAGGTCCTGCTTGATGGAATAGAGGGTATTACTGTTCATTCTGGGCGTATGAGTTCAGATGAGATGAGAGAGTTCTTCAATAAGAATCACTTTGACAGAATTATAGATGCCACCCATCCCTATGCCCAGGTTGTCACTGAGAATATAGCTGCCGCAGCAGAAGAAGCGGGAATACAGCTTATGCGGATCCTGCGGGAAAAAGAGGGCTATATCACAGGCGCTGTATATGTCTCATCAGTCAAGGAGGCAAAAGAATATCTTTCAAAATGTGAGGGAAATATTCTGATTACAACCGGTGCAAAGGAGCTTTCAGATTACATTGGACTGGATATGTCCCGGGTATGGGCAAGGGTGCTTCCTGTGGCTTCGTCCCTGGAGGCCTGTGAGAAGGCAGGGATTCCAGTTTCCCATATTATCGCTGCCCAGGGACCTTTCACAGAAGAGATTAATGTTGCCCAGATCAAGATGATAGGTGCAAGATATATTGTTACAAAGGCATCTGGAAGTACAGGCGGTTTTGAGGAAAAGATAAAGGCTGCCTCAGAGTGCGATGCTGTTCCCGTCATAATCGGCCAGCCACCTCAGATATCAGGATTCTCATTTGACGAAGCAGTTTCTGAGCTGAGTAAGGCATATAAGCTTTCTGACCGTAAGATCACGCTGATAGGAATCGGCCCGGGAGACAGGTGTATGCTTACCCTTGAGGCAGAAAAAGCGCTGGATGAGTGCGACGCTGTGATAGGGGCTTCTTCAGTGGTTCAGACATTGGATACCCGTAAACCCTGCTATAACGGATATGACCCTGCAAAGGTTAGGGAACTTCTGGATGCTCATCCATCAATCCGAAACGCTGCAATTGTTTTCCGCGGAGACACAGGATTCTTCAGCGGTGCAACTAAAATGATCAAAGAGTTTGAGAATGAAGATGTGACTGTCATTCCAGGCATCTCCTCTCTTTCTGCTCTTTCTGCAAGGCTTGGTGTGAACTGGGACGATGCTGTATGGGTAAGCCTGCATGGCCGTGACGGAAACTTTGTGAACGCTGTATCAAAGAATAAAAAAGTATTCCTTCTTAACGACAGAGATAATGCTCCGTCTGAAGTTTGTAAAAAATTGAATGAATATGGTTTGGGAGATCTTGTCTGCACAGTGGGGGAGCGTCTCTCTTATCCCGATGAGAAGATAACCAAAGGGATTGCTGCAGAGCTCTCTGAAAAAGAGTTTGATCTCCTTTCTGTCATGCTCATCAAGAATCCTAAGGCGCTTGAAACTTTCCGTCTCGGGATTGATGACAGCGAATTCATACGGGGCGATGTCCCTATGACAAAGGCGGAGGCCCGTGCAATTTCGGTGTCAAAGCTGGCTTTGAATGCAGACTCTGTTGTATGGGATATCGGGGCAGGAACAGGCTCTGTCTCGGTGGAATGTGCCCTTACAGCGTATAAGGGGCAGGTGTTTGCAGTTGAGAAAGAGCCCGATGCAGTCGAGCTGATAAACCAGAATAAATTGAAATTCAGGGCAGATACTATCTCCGTTGTTCCAGGAACTGCCCCTGATG
>JAGCPA010000068.1 GCA_017642445.1 Spirochaetia bacterium | reverse complement strand
GAACACACTTCTCTATTATCTGGACTATGGCTTTCTGTGCCACTATGCAGGGCTCTACGAGGAGAGCAACAAGGTTCTGGACCAGGCCGAGCGGCTGGGAGAGGAGCTCTATACCAAAAGCTTATCCAGGGAGATAGGGACCTACCTTATCAACGACAAGGTCAGAGAGTATGCAGGCGAGGAGTTTGAGCTTCTCTATATTCATATCTTTAAATGTCTTAACTATATTGCGCTGAACAACATCGAGGATGCCCTGGTGGAGGTGCGTAAGGCCAACCTTCGTATGGAGCTTCTGGAGCAGAAATACCGTGAGGCCTCTGATGAATACAATGCTGATGCCGAGGCTGGGGTACGGGTGCCGGAGGCCGACTGCCATTTCCACAACAGTGCCCTTTCCCGCTACTTGGGTACATTGCTTTTCCGCACCGACCGTGCCTTTGACGATGCCCGAATAGAGTCTGAATGGCTTGAGCGCTCCTTTGCCGAGCAGTCTTATGTCTATGACTTTGACATGCCCTCTCTTCCCTCAATCAGGGAACCGAAGGACAAGGCTCTGCTCAACATTGTCTCGTTCACCGGGCTTTGCACAGTAAAGAAACCTCTTACATTCATTGCCACCACATCTCCCGACTGGATATATATCACTGCGGTGAATCAGAATGATGAATATACTGCACAGCTTTTAGGCTTTACCATGATGCCTGCTTTCGGGCTTCAGGATCACGGCATAATCAGGTTCGAGATTCCTATAATGGATGACCGCTGGGATTCGCTGGACCAGATTGTTGTCCGCATTGAAGGTGCTGATGGTAAAGAGATTAAGCTTGAGCTTCTTGAGAAGATGAACAATATCTCCCGGGACACATATAAACGTAAGATGCCTCTGGTCATCACCAAGACAATTCTCCGCGTGATAGGCAAGAAAGTGGGGAGTGTGGCTGGTTCTAAGGCCATAGGAAATGCAACCGACAACAATGCCCTTGGAATTCTGAGCGGCCTTGTGTTTGATGCAATCAATGCGGCGACCGAGAATGCAGACACCAGAAGCTGCTTCTTCCTGCCGGCCTTCTCTTCAACTGCAGAAGTGGAGCTTGATCCCGGCGTCTACGACATCTCCATCGAGTACTACAACGAGGGTGTCTGCAAGCTTATAGACAACCGCAAGAATGTGTCGGTGGAGAAGGGTAAGCTTAACCTGCTGGAATCCTTCAGGTTCCAGGTGGAACGGTGAGAAAGATTCTCCTCCACTGCTGCTGCGCCCCATGCAGCACTGCATCGATAGAGCGGCTTCTGGCCGACAGCTATGAGATCGTTCTTTTCTATTCCAATTCAAATATTTTTCCAGAGGAAGAGTTTGACAAGCGGCTTTCCTACATGCAGAAGCTTGCAGAGATCTACCATCTTGATCTTATTGAAGATGAATACGACCATGCTGCATGGAGCGCTGCCATAAAAGGGCTTGAGAACGAGCCTGAGAAGGGGAGGCGGTGCGCTGCCTGCTTTGCCTATAACCTTGCCAGAGCAGAGGCAAAAGCCAGGGAACTGGGGATTGATGAGTTCACCACAACACTGACTGTAAGTCCACATAAAATTTCAGAGATGATTTTTAACGCAGCTAAGGATATGCAAGGTTATGTACCCTACAACTTCAAGAAGCAGGAGGGCTTCAAGCGGAGCCTGGAGCTTTCTGAGAAGTATGGGCTCTACCGGCAGAACTACTGCGGCTGCGAGTACTCGTTAAAGGCTGTTACTCAACACTCCTGAGAAGCTTTATCTCATCGGCCCACAGGTCAGGCTCCGGAGTCTCAAGCACCAGAGGCATGTTCTCAAAGTAAGGGCTCTGCATAATATACTTGAAGCCCTCCATGCCGATGCACCCTTTGCCTAAACATTCGTGCCTGTCCACCCTGGAGCCGCACTCTTTCTTGGCATCGTTAAGGTGCATCGCCCTTAAGTACTTTATCCCTATTGTCCGGTCAAAGTCAGCCATCACGCTCTCGAAGCCGGAAGCAGTGGAGATATCGTATCCTGCGGCGAAGATGTGGCATGTGTCTATGCACACTCCGACCCGGGCTTTATCCTCTATTCCTGCGATAATCCGGGCAATATGCTCAAACTTGTAGCCGACATTGGTTCCCTGTCCTGCGGTGGCCTCGATAACAGCCATCACATTCCCGGTGGCAGGGTCAGCCAGCGCCTGGTTCACAGAGCCTGCAATCAGTTCAAGACATTCCTCTTCGGTAATCTCCTTAAGATGGCTCCCCGGGTGGAAGTTCACATACTTAAGTCCCAGCTGGCTGGCCCGTACCAGCTCCTCTGTAAAGGAGGCGAGGGAGCGGCCACGCTTCTCAGGGTCTGCATTCCCTAAATTGATCAGGTAGCTGTCGTGGGGGAGGATATAATCGGCAGAGAAGCCGCCCTCGGCCACCGCAGCCTTGAACTGGGCAATCTCATCTGCAGTCAGAGGTTTGGCACTCCACTGCTTCTGGTTCTTGGTGAACATGGCAAATGCGTTGGCGCCGATTGCTTTTGCATTCAGCGGGGCGTTATAAAGCCCTCCCGATGCACTTACATGGGCTCCTAAATATTTCATCTGAGTATCTCCTCCAGCTGGTCGAAATTGCGGATTATGTAGTCTGGCCTTCTGTCGCCAGGTGCAAACTCGGGCACCTTCTTGTGGG
>JAGCPA010000067.1 GCA_017642445.1 Spirochaetia bacterium | reverse complement strand
GCTGCCGAAAGTCTTGGTTATCTCTTTCAGCTCAATTGCAGGTACAGCCACAGAAAAATCCTGAATTACTCGTATTTCTTGATGCCGTCGATAAGCATGTCGAAGTATGGAGCTGAGCGGAACTGCTCGCCAGACTCAACAAACACGCCGTCTACGATTACGTTGGTCTCAGGCTGGAAATCGCCCTTGTCGATAACGTCGGCCAGGTACTCTGTAAGATGCTTTCCACCTACTGTGAAGCTCTTTGTGTCATATACGTGGAGCTTGCCGGAAGCAAGGTCAGCCTTGGCTTTCTCGATAGCTTCCTTTGTTCCCTTAGCAGCGATCTTCTCGTTGAGCTCGGTAAGCTCTACAGAGCCTGTGTCTACAGTACCGCACCAGTCGGTTGCAAAGCTCTCGCCCTTGGCAACTGCCTTGATGATCATCTCGTAGTATGGAGCCCAGTTGATCTTGGAAGAGATAAGAGCTGTGTTTGGTCCCAGGTTGATTGTGCTTACGTTGTATGCAACGTTTGGAACACCTCTCTCCTCACATGCCTTTGGAGCTCCCTCGGAGTCTGCGTGCTGGCTTATGAAGATACAGCCGTTGTTGATAAGAGTCTCGGCACCTGTCTTCTCTTTTGCGATATCAAACCAGGAGTTTGTGTATGTCACTTCCATTGTGACAGTCGGACATACATAGCGTGCGCCCAGGAAGAAAGATGTGAAGCCCGAGATTACCTCTGCATATGGATATGCTCCGATGTAACCGATCTTTGCCTTTTCTGCGGGGAACTTGCCTGCTGCGATCATCTCGTTGATCTTCATACCAGCTGCGATACCAGTCAGGAAGCGGCCTTCGTAGATGGAAGCGAATGCGTTGTGGAAGTTAGCGACTCCCTCTGTCCTGGACTTTGTTCCTGTTGCATGGCAGAACTGTACGTTAGGATATTCACGTGCAGCCTGAATCATATAGGTCTCGTGGCCGAAGCTGTCGGCGAATACAATGTTACAGCCTGCGTCAGCCATATCACATGCTGTCTCGTAGCAAGGTGCCCCTTCCTCTACATTCCACTTGAAGATAACCTGACTGTCAGAGAGTCCCAGTGCTTTCTGCACCTGGAGTGCTGCCTGATAGAAGTTGTTGTCGTAAGTTGAAGATGCTGGATCGTGCAGGAAGATAAAGCCGATCTTGATGTTTGCATACTCACCCTCTGCTGCTGCAGCTTTTTCCTTGGATCCGCCTGCGAATGCAGAAACTGCAACCAGTGCAATTAAACAGATCATTAAAAATCTTTTCATTTTTCCCCTCTTTTGTTTTTGGTCTCTATTTGAATATGACAGAGTCATCTGTCATTGATTCCACGATTGCCAGGGATTCGACCCTGATTCCTTTTGCCCTTATCCTTTTCCCGCCGTCCTGGAAGCCTTTCTCTATGGCGATTGCGGCTCCCACCACCACAGCCTTTGCCTGATTGACTATCTCGATAAGCCCCTCGAGCGCCGCTCCGTTGGCAAGGAAGTCGTCCACCAGCAGGACCCGTTCTCCCTCCTTGAGGAAATCGGCAGAGACAACTGCGGTGTAGTCGTTGTTGTGGGTATATGAATGGATAGGTGCGGTAAGCACTTTTCCCGGAATATTGGATGGCTTATGTTTCTTTGCAAAAAGCACCGGAACCCCCATCTGCATGGCTGCCGCAACTGCAATGGCAATGCCTGAGGATTCGATTGTGAGTATCTTGTCAATCTTTTCTTTTGAATAGATAGAGGCTATCTCTTTCCCCATCTCCATGAGGAAACCGACGTCGATGTTCTGGTTGAGAAATGAGTTTACTTTTATGATGCCGCCCGGAAGAATTGACCCCTCTTCCAATATCTTCTTTTCCAGCGCTTTCATAGAAATATTATATTTTATATATGGGGCCAAAATCAAGGGGATTGTAACATGGAAGCGAAAATTTCTATTTTAAAGACAGAACATCAGGACAGCGATGCCCAGGATTATGCGGTAGATTGCGAAGGGCCTGAGGCTGTACTTCTTAAGGTAGCCCATGAAGAATTTGACTACCACCAGAGCTGTGATGAAGGAGACCACAGTGCCGAGTGTCAAAATGACCCACTGATATGCAGAGAATTCGAAGCCTGCTTTTAAAAGTTTAAAGAAAGAGGCTCCCATAATGGTCGGGATGCCTAAGAGGAAGGAGAACTCGGCAGCCATGGGGCGGGCAAACCCGCAGAAGACAGCACCGATTATAGTTGATGCAGACCTGGACATGCCCGGCCACATGGCAAGGCACTGGAAAAGGCCTACAATCAGGGCCAGCTTGATGGTTATGCTGGAGGGTTCAGAAACCAGGCCGCTCTGCCCCTGCCGTCTGCTGCTCTTGGCCTCGGCTATAAAGATAAGGATTGCGCCTGTAATCAGGGCTATAGCCACACTTACAGGGTTGAAGAGGTGGGCCTCCATCCAGTCGTCGATAAACACCCCAATCACAGCAGCCGGCAAGAAGGCTATCACAATAAGCCCCCACAGCTTCCATATCCGTTTATTCTTCTCTTTATCCCGTGTGAAAGGGAAGATGTCGTTCCAGAAGTAGAAGACCACAGCCAGGATAGCTCCGAACTGTATCACTATGTTGAACATATTCTCAAAGGCTGGGTCAGAGAGGGTAAGGAATCGGCCTGCATTAATCAGGTGGCCGGTGGATGATACCGGGAGAAATTCGGTAAGCCCCTCTATAATGCCCAGAATGACAGCTGTAATTGCTTCCATGGCTTCTCCTTAGCCTAAACTTGCAAGCTTTTTCTGCAGTGCCAGCACCTGGGAACGGAGATACCGCTGCACAGCAGGTTTCTCCATCACTCCGCAGGCAATGCCATCCTTGTCCACAACAGGAATAGCCTCTGTGTCGTAGGTCTCATACAGCTTATAAAGATCGGGAATAGAGG
>JAGCPA010000066.1 GCA_017642445.1 Spirochaetia bacterium | reverse complement strand
GAGTACAACGCAGTTGCCGGGCCGGAGGATAAGATTCCACCCTATGCCGCAGCCTTTGTCCTCTCTTCTAAGCAGATGGAAAAAAGCGTTCCGATACAGCTTTATCCAGAGCAGAAGGAGATGAGCCAGATAGTTCCGTACAGAAGCCTAGACGACCTGATAAAGATGCTTGAATCGGAGGCATCCCGTGTCTAAGCTGATCCTCTGGTACCGCATCCTTGTAAAGCTTTTCCTCTTCTTCATGTTCGGGTTAGGAAGCATTGTACTTATCACCGTGGTGTTCCCCACCATCCGCCTTTTTTCTCCCTCCAGCCAGACCTTCAAGCGCAGGTCCCGGAAGGCTATGTGCTATACCCAGAAGTTTTTTGTGGGGCTTGGAACTTTGATCGGAGGCTTTGAGCTCAAGGTGGAGAACAAGGAATACTTAAGTCATCTTTCGGGCAAAATAAGTGTGGCAAACCATCCGTCGCTTCTGGATGTGGTGATGCTTCTTTCTGTAATTCCCAATGCCGACTGCATAATCAAGGCATCGCTGGGACATCACAATGTGATAAGTGGAATAGTGAACACCCTTTATATCTCCAATTCCCTGGACTTTGACCACCTGACAAAGGAATGCACCAAGTCGCTCAAAGAAGGAAACTGCCTTATCATCTTCCCGGAAGGGAGCCGAACCAAGGCAGATGGTGTGCATCACTTCCAGCGGGGAGCTGCCCACATGGCTCTCTCATCGGGCTGCAGCTTGGTTCCAGTGGCAATCGGCGGTACAGACAAGTATGGCCTTAGAATGCACGACCCTATGCTCTCCTATAATCCGAAGGAGAAATACATCTACACACTCACACCGCTTCCAGAGGTAAATCCAAAGGATTATGCCGAAATACCTGTTCCTGCCGCCGCAAGAAAAATAACCGAGAAAATCAAAACTGATATCGAGAATGCTTTGAATCGTTGACAAAGAAAAACATTCTTAATATAAATAAAATATATTTTTAAAAAGGGGAAATCATTTGGCAAAGGAAGAAGCGATAGAGATAGAAGGCATTGTCAAAGAGGCGCTGCCAAACACCATGTTCAAGGTGGAACTGAAGAACGGACACATTATTCTGGCACATCTGTCAGGAAAGATGAGAAAATTTTATATCCGTATTGTTCCAGGCGACAAGGTTAGAATAGCTCTTTCCCCATACGACCTGACCAGAGGAAGAATTATCTTCCGGGAAAAATAATCATTTTTTGATTGCAACCCAGACAGCTCCAGAGCCTCCCTCAGCAGCCCCGGGAATCCCGTGGGAACCTGCTATTGGCGAGCTTTTTATAAACTCCATCACAACATTTTTAAGGACAGGCTCCTCTTTTGAGTGAATCCCTTTTCCGTGGATTATAAGCACTTTCTTCCAGCCAGCTTTGCGGGCTTTTGCAAAGAAATTGCCAAGCTTGCTTTCTGCCTCAGCCGCTGTCAGCCCATGAAGATCCAGAGTTCCGTCCACAGGGAGTTTTTTAGCACCTACAGAGTGCTGCTGTGTCTCGTACTCTTCATCCCTGGGTTCTGGTCTGACTTTTTTTGCGGAATCGGTCTTTTCCCAGGCGGCAAGGATGTCGCCGAAATTATTTTTCTTAGGATCTGTAGTCTGCATTTTCTTTCACATAGGCATAGGAGAGGTCTGTCCCTTTGACAACAGCATGGCCTTTCCCTTTCTCGGACAGCTTGTACAGAACATCCACAGTCAGGTTGTGCTCCGGATAACTCTTGTGGTCCGAGTCAAAGGATCTCTCTTTCATATATTTGGAGAGCTTCTCCTCCTTTCTTCTGTCAATGCAGAAAGAGCCTCTGTCAAACACCAGTTCTTTTCCAAGCCAGATACTCATCTGATCCTTGTCGAAAGTAAGGTTGTTTATACCCATGAAATCGCCGACACAGGAAACAAGCCGGCCCACATTGGGGTCGTTTCCGAATATTGCGGTGGTCACCAGCGGCGAGTTGATCACAGCCTTGCCCACAGCTTTTGCAAGGGCATCGTTCTGTGCCCCTGTTACCTCTACCTTTATTACATGGCCAGAACCTTCGGCGTTGCGTACAATATCCTCGGCCAGCTCGGTGCAGAGCTTGAGCAGTGCAGCCTCGAACACATCTTCTTCCACTGCTGGCTTGCAGCCGGAGCTGAGCAGTATCAAAGAGTCGCTGGTGCTCTGGTCGCTGTCTACCGATATGCAGTTGTAGGTCTGGTCTGCAACCCTTTTAAGGCACTTCTGGAGGAAGCTTTTGCCCATGGAGATATCGG
>JAGCPA010000065.1 GCA_017642445.1 Spirochaetia bacterium | reverse complement strand
TGAGCTTAAGATGTCGCATTGCAATGTCCGGCTCTCCAGAAAAAACTGCATAGAGATCCAGCTGCCAAAAGACCCCGCCTTTGACACTTATGCCCTTAAAACTGCATCAAAAGATGAAATTAAGCATGTAGAACAGGGATAAAAAAACCGGGGTGGGTGCCCCGGCTTTGTTTACGCGTGACTATATATTTTTCATTAAACGTATGGAATGATGTTTCTGATGTTCTTCATCCGTTTTGCAAGGAGAAGGACAACAAATGGAGTAAGAGCGATAGGAACTACATCTGCGATTCCAATCCACATTACACACCATGTATATTCAAGGCCTGCGAAGTATGCCAGGGATGCGCTGGTGGAGAGGATCATGAGGATACCGAAGAGTACGCTGAGGAAGAGGCTCTTCCAGATGAATGCGCTCTTGTTTTTGTCAATAAGCTCAACCAGGTCGATCTTTCCATTCTTAAGATGGAAGTATGCCGGGAAGAATGCAGAGAGACCTACTGTGATACCATCTGCAATCGGTGAATGCAGAGGGATGAAGTTTCCAGACAGCAGAGCCCATACGATGGTTCCGATATAACCTGCGAAGAAACCTGATACCGGTCCAAAGAGATAGCCGATAACCGGAATGATGAAAGCGAATGTCCTGAAGTGAACTGCTCCAGGAATAAGTGGAATTGGGCAAAGGTAAGCCCAGAGAACTCCAGTCAATACACCAAACACTACAAAGAAGATGATATTGACGAACGAGAATTTTTTAGCCATGTTTCCCTCCTGATCAATAATTTATATCTGCAATTTCGCTGAATATATTAATAAGCTTCTTGCACGCGTAATCAAAAAGCTTTTTCCCCTTTTCTGCTGTGGCAAATGTAGGTGCTCCGATGACACCGCTCTTTGTCACATCGTTGGTCTTCCAGCCTGCATTTACCGGCCCGAAGACTGTCACATACTTATCCCCCTTGAAGCAGTCGGCAGGATCCTCATCCACAGCCTTGTCCATATAAACCAGGTCGGGCCGGGCTGCCAGCATAAGGCTGGTCTCCAGTTCGCAGGCATGGAATACGCCGTACATGCCGGACTCCTTAAGCCCCTTGAGGCCGTCGGCCCAGAAGTCGGTGAACCACCAGTCGAACACAAAGACCTGCAGACCGAAATCTATGCGCAGATCCCTGCTTATAAGATTTGCCATATCTGTGTTTCCGCCGTGGCTGTTGAAGAGCACCAGCTTCTTGAAGCCGTGATGCGCTATTGCACCTGCAATATCATAGATCATTGAGTAATAAGTCTTTGCCTTGAATGTTAGAGTGCCAGGGAAGCACATGTGCTCGTTGCTCTTTCCTATAAGGAACTGCGGAGCAAATATAAGGTTCCCCTTCTCGAACTTCTCCCCTTCTATAATCTTGTCGATCAATGTGGAGAGGATGATGGCATCGGTTCCCACAGGAAGGTGCGCACCATGCTGCTCGGTTGCAGAGAGCGGCAGAGCCACTATGCTCTTATCCTTATCCAGGGCTCCTATCTCATCCCTGGTAAGCTCTTCCCATCGTTTGATCATAAAACCTCCTCCTGCTCAGACCGGTATGTAGTACATGATTCTGAGCACTATAGTTATAGCGATTGCCACAACATTTGCGGCAATAAAGTAAACATCAAGCCTGCTTGCCTTTATAGCTTTGTAAGCAGTCCGCTTGACCGAGAAATCCAGCTTGTAGTAGTGCATGGCCAGCGATATCGACTGTCCCTTGCTTATTACCCTGAACAGCAGCGGGAAAGAGAATGTGACATAGTTCTTGACCTTGGTGACCCAGTTGCACTTGTCTATCTCAAGACCTCTGGAGCTCTGTGCATCCATTATGGCCTGCAGCTCCTTGATTGTGATAGGGATGATCTGGAAGATAAGTCCGATGGCAAATGCCACAGAATACGGGATATGCCACTTGCGGAGTCCCAGTATCATCTCGCTGAAGTTGGTGGTAAGAAGCACGGTGTAGAAAGAAGAGATCATAAGGAAGATACGCAGTGAATAGACAGCACCCTTGTAGAAGTCATACCAGTCGAAGCAGAATACATGCTGCTGCCCCACCCAGCTGAATGTGGTATGGAAGAATACAGGACCGCCTTCCACCTTAGGCTCCTGGAACAGCCCCAGGCACAGCCACAGCAGGAAGATGAAGAGAAGCAGCACCTTGAGCTTTGAGAGAAGGACAAGGATATGCTCCCCTATATGACAGCTCTTCCAGATAATCACGAAGAACACTAAAAGGAATGCCAGTGCCACAAATGACTTTATAACGCTTGTAAGGACAGCCATCACCACAAAGAAGGCGAACTTGGTCCTTGGGTCAAGCTTATGGAGGAAGGAGTTGGAGTCGACGTACTTTAAGTAATCCATCACTCAGCCTCCTTTACTTTTAAAGCCTTGGCCTCTTCCACAAACTCATCAACATTGTAGCAGATCCTGTCAAAGCCCAGCGCCTTGGACATAACCACCACAGGAGGCATCGATATATGAATCTTGTCGAAAATATCGTCCCTGAGCGCCATCTCCTCTTTGGTTCCCTGGAATATCTTCTTTCCGTTGTTCAGGATTATGGCATCATCCACAGCGCGGAACACCATAGGAATCTCGTGGCTTATAATGATTACTGTCTTCCCCTCTTCCTTAAGCCGCTTTATAAGGATCTCCAGCTCATCCATAAGGGAGCTGTCCATACCCAGTGTAGGCTCATCCAGTATGATCACATCTGCGCTGGAGAAAAGGACAGAGAGAATAGTAAGAATATGCTTCTTTCCCATGGAGAGGTTGAGCGGGAATCTCTCTCTATCTTCCAGCAGGTTGTACTTGGTCAGGACCTCTGTTATCTTCTCTTTGTCGAAAGGTATGTTCTGCATCCGGGCGCAGAAGGTAAGCTCAGCCTCCACTGTCTCCTCGAAGAGCATGTGCTCAGGGTGCTGGAACACCAGGATTATGTTGCGTGAGATCTGGGCTACAGACTTATCCAGGAGGGATTCTCCTCGGTAGCGCACATCCCCTGTTGTAGGCTTATAAAGGCCGTTAAGATGCTTTACAAAGGTGGTCTTGCCGCTTCCGTTCTGTCCAAGTATAGCGGTGATCTTACCCTCCGGGATATTTGCATTCACATCCATAAGGGCATGGAAATTGTTGCCGAACACCTTCTCCAGGTTATGGACCGATATTATGCTCTCAGCTGTCTCCTCTGCCGGTGCATTGCCCTTGGAGAAGAGCTTTGTATTAACCATCATGGCAAGCTGGTTAAGGCCGTCCTCCACAGTATAGAACATCTTCAGGTCTGGGAAATATGGGAGAAGACCCCGGTAAATCTCCACCTCCTGTGGGATGATGACACCCAGCTTCTTCTGCAGCTCGAAATCTTGGAAGAACTCCTCCTTGCTGCCGTCGAACACAACCTTGCCGTCCAGCATTCCTATGATGTGGTCAACTATGCCGGCAGACCATACCAGGTTGTTGTCCACCAGTATCACAGTGTTTCCATCCAGGCTTATCTGCTTGAGCACCATCTGGACAAGGCTCTTGCCATTAGGGTCCAGCGAGCTTACAGGCTCGTCCATGATAAGGATATCGGGCTGCATTGCCAGTACCGATGCTATGCACACAGCCTGCCGCTGGCCACCCGAAAGGTTTGCGACGCTGCGGGCCCTGAGGTACTGGAGGCTTAAGAGATCAAGCACATAGTCCATTCTCTGTGCAATCTCAGCCTGCGGAATACCCATATTCTCCAGGCCGAACGCTATGGCATCCTCCACTCCGTAGCCGAAAAGCTGATTCTCCGGAGTCTGGCTTACTACGCTGATAAGGCTCTCCTCAGGCTTCTGGAATGTGCCGGAGAGCTCCCCGTTGCTTATAAGGGTGGGGATAACCCCGCTTAAAATCTCAAGCAGTGTGCTCTTTCCACATCCGCTTGGACCTACTATGGCAGTGACCTTGCCCTGTTCTATGGAGAAGCTCACATTGTCAAGGACAGTCCGCCCCTCCTTGCTGTACTTATAACTTATGCCCTCTACCCTGAAGTCCATCTTTATACCTATCTGTCTGCTGTAACTGGGAATACGGGAAGTTCTTCGAGATATATGATATCCTTGCGGTTCTTTGCATCGCCCTCGGCCAGTATGCAGGCCTTGCCCACAATATTACCTCCGGCCTTCTCCACCAGGGTCTCCATAGCCTTTAGTGATTCACCTGTGCTTATAACATCATCCACAATCAGGATCTTCTTGCCCTTGATCAGGTCGCTCTCCTCCCTGTCCAGACAGAGAATCTGCTTTTTCTTGGTGGTGATGGAATAGACCTCGGTGACAAATGGGTCTGTCATATATGGCTTTACGCTTTTACGCGCCACAAAATAGCGTTTCATACCCCGGAGACGGGCCAACTCCTGAACCAGCGGAATACCCTTTGCCTCGGCAGTGATAAGGTAATCAGCCTCCGGCAACCTGCCGTCCAGCACCTGAGCAGCCTTTACAACCAGCTCGGCATCTCCTAAGAGGACAAAGCTTGCGATATCCAGATTGTCTTCGATTCTAACAATGGGAAGCCTGCGGATGCAGCCTACGATGTTCATCTCATAATACTTGCCCATAACCCCCTCCTATATAAATTTTATAATAACAAAATTAAAAACTCAATTGATATTTATTTATTAATTTAATTATTTTAAGAAAATGCCGATTAAATTGGTATGCAGAGAGTAATTACTGTCATGCAGCAGGAAGCATGCAGGAAGATAATACATTCACTTATAGTATTTGTCCCATTTATCGCAGGATACAGCTATGCTCTGGCCTATCTGCTCCTTTTCTGCGGCATTATCGTATACTCCTGGTCCGAATACCAGCGGCTGGCCGGCCATTATGTGCCAGTCCTCTCCGATATAAAGGAGAAAGCGTTCAGGACCCGGGATGTAGACCATTTTGCCAAAGCACCTGTCACATTGGCCCTTGGAGCCATGGGAGCACTGGCACTCTACCCTATGCCTGCCGCAGCAGTGGCAATCTATGCCCTGGCCTTCGGCGACACAGCAGCATGCCTTGTAGGTAAAAGCATAGGCAAGACCAAGATTCCAGGCACAGGCAAGACATGGGCCGGCTCAGCCGCCTGCCTGGTCACCGTGTTTGTGCTTGCTCTCAGCACCTCCGGCTGCTCTATCTCCAAAGCTTTTGCAGTAGCCCTGGCTGCAACACTTACCGAACTCTTCCCTGTAAAAGACTACGACAACCTGCTTATCCCGCTGGTCACCGGCCTAGCTTTTGTCCTGCTGTAGACCCGTAAATCAGGCATAAAAAAAGGCGTCCTTTTCAGGACGCCTTTTATATTTTTCTCAAACTTGCAGCTTATTTCAGAAGACCGCCGATAGAGACAAACAGCGGAGCAAATACTACTGCGATGATTGTCATCAGCTTGATAAGGATGTTGATGGAAGGTCCGGATGTATCCTTGAACGGGTCACCAACTGTATCGCCGACAACTGCAGCCTTGTGGGTATCAGAACCCTTTCCGCCGAATGCGCCGCCTTCGATATACTTCTTGGCATTGTCCCATGCTCCACCTGCGTTAGCCATCATGATAGCAAGGAGAACACCTGCTGCCAGGGATCCTGCCAGCATTCCGCCAAGAGCAGCCGGTCCAAGGATGATACCTACTGCGATAGGAGCAACGATTGCCATAACGCCAGGCATGATCATCTCTTTAAGAGCAGCTCCTGTGGAGATAGATACACAGCGCTTATAGTCAGGCTTGGATGTTCCAGCCATGATTCCCTTGTCTTCTCTGAACTGGCGTCTTACTTCCTCGATCATCTGGTTAGCAGCCTTTCCTACAGAGTTCATTGTCATAGCAGAGAAGAGGAATGGCAGCATAGATCCGATGAAAAGACCTACTACTACGATCGGGTTAAGAAGGTCGATAGCCTTGAGGTTGGAAACTGCAGCATAAGCTACGAAGAGAGCCAGTGCTGTAAGGGCAGCAGAACCGATTGCAAAGCCTTTTCCGATAGCTGCTGTGGTGTTACCTACAGAGTCCAGGGTATCGGTGATCTTTCTTACTCCATCAGGAAGCTCGGACATCTCGGCAATTCCACCTGCGTTGTCAGAAACAGGACCGTAAGCATCAACTGCAACTGTCATACCTGTTGTGGAGAGCATACCTACTGCAGAGAGTGCGATTCCGTACATACCGCCGAACTTATATGCTACGAATACACCGATACATACGAAGATGATAGGCCACATGGTGGACATCATACCTACTCCGAGACCGGAGATAATGGTTGTTGCGGCACCAGTCTGTGACTGCTCGCCGATTTTCTTAACATACTTGTAATCTGCAGATGTGTAGATCTCGGTAACCTTTCCGATTGCGATACCTACAATAAGACCTGCGATGATTGACCATGCGTAGTTGAATGTTCCAAGCATTGCCTTTGACAGGATGATGGAAGCGATGATAACTACGATACCGCTGATATATGTTCCCATGTTAAGGGCTGATGCAGGGTTCTGTCCCTCTTTTCCCTTGACACCCATGATTCCTACTACAGAAGCTACAATACCGATTGCAGCGATGATAAGTGGGAATAAAGCAGCTGTCTCCTTGGAGAAACCGCCGAATGGGTTGTTTACTGCTGCTACAGCTGCCAGTGTGATTACAGAGATGATGGATCCTACATAGGACTCGAACAGGTCTGAACCCATACCAGCAACGTCACCTACGTTGTCACCTACGTTATCTGCGATAACTGCTGGGTTACGTGGGTCGTCCTCAGGGATTCCGGCCTCTACCTTACCTACCAGGTCAGCTCCAACGTCTGCTGCCTTTGTATAGATACCGCCACCTACACGGCCGAAGAGAGCCATGGAAGATGCTCCGAAACCGAAACCTGTGATGCACTGTGTGACAGTTGCCAGGTCAAGGCATGTAACTACAATTCCTACACCCAGAAGTCCCAGGCCGGAAACACAAAGTCCCATGACTGCACCGGATCTGAATGCGACCTTGAGGGCCTTGTTCATTCCGGAATCCTTAGCTGCTGCTGCAGTCCGTACGTTACCTTTGGTTGCTACGTTCATACCGAAGAATCCGGCAAGAACTGAAAGGAGAGCACCGAAAAGATAAAGGACAGCTGTTGTCCAGTTAAGTGCAAAACCAATTACAAAGAAGAGAATTACAATAACAAAAGCCATTGACTTGTATTCTCTCTTAAGGAAAGCGAAAGCTCCTTCTCTGATGAATCCAGAGATCTCTTTCATTCTGTCTGTGCCGGCATCGCATGATCCAATCCACTTTGCAAGCATAAATGCTACGCAAAGACCCAATGCAGCTGCAAGCACGGCAATAAGTGCGAGTGACATTCTATTACCTCCAATAATTTCTGCGGGTAATTTTACTCTTTTTGGGGTTTTATATCAATTAGTATAATAAAAATAATTATTGTTGCTGTTCCTGCTGGGCGTATTCGTCCACCCTGTTCTGGATAGCCTCCATCCTTCTGTCCAGCTCAGCGCTCACTTCGGCACACTGATACAGGTCGTTCCAGATCTGGTCTGCCACATCCTGGGGAATATTCTTCTTATAGCGTATCTTGTGCTCAAGGCTTGCCCACCAGTCCATGGAGATGGTCCTGAGCTGCACCTCGACCTTCATCATCTTCTTCCGGTCGTGGAGGAAAATAGGTATCTCTATGATAAGATGAAGGCTGCGGTATCCGTTGGGCTTAGGATTCTTGATATAATCCTTCCTCTCCACCAGCTTTATGTCATCCTGCTTGAGAAGCGCCTCGGAGAGCATATAGATATCGGAGGGATAGGAGCAGATAACCCGCACACCGGCTATATCGAAGATATTCTTCTCTATGCTCTCGGTGCTCATAGGCAGTCCACGCCGGTCCAGCTTGTCAAAGAGGCTCTCGGGGGATTTAAGCCTTGATTCTATGGATTCAATGGGGTTGTGGTCATATTTCAGGGAAAGCTCCTCATCCAGCACTCTGAACTTGGTCTCCATCCCCATCATCGCACACTTGTAGTATGCCATCAATTCTCTATATGGGAGGGCATTCTTGCTCATCCAATCCCTGATCTTGGTCTTGGGCATAAGGGCAAGAAGCATTTTCTTAAAATCTATCATACTTAAAAGGTACGATATAAAACCTGATTTGACAACCAATATTTCCTATACTAAAATGTTGGTATGAAAATTTATCGCCCCATTCTGGTGCTGCTGCTGGTTTTTGCCAGCTTATCCTGCAGTAAAGATGGTGTTTTGCAGACTAAAACTATAAAGATAAACCAGTGGGAGATCACGGTAGAGATAGCCGATACCCCTGCCTCGAAGGAGAAAGGGCTCATGGGACGGGAAAGCCTGGATGAGGACAGAGGCATGCTCTTTGTCTACGACATGGACTCAAGAAAATCCTTCTGGATGAAGAATACCTTGATACCCCTCTCTATCGCCTACATCGCAGCAGATGGGACTATACGGGAAATATATGATATGGAGCCGCTCTCTAAACGTATCATCGATTCAAGATATTCGGTCAGATACGCATTGGAGGTGAATCAGGGAGCCTTCCAGAGGCATGGCGTTAAGGAAGGCGATAAAGTGGAGTTTATCACCCCTTAGTTATCCTCTTCCTCGTCGACATCGGTGAAAAGCTCAAGCTTAGGCTCTTCTTCGGGGGTGTCGGGTTTGTTGATAAGAATCTCAACCTTCCGCTCCATCCTGCCTATCTCCTTCTCCAGGGAGGATGCCAGCTTTATCCCCTCCTCAAAGAGTTTCATAGCCTTTTCGATAGGGATTCCCCCATCCTTCATATTGTCGTTGATCTCTTCAAGCCGGGTCAGTCTATCTTCAAAACTCATACTTCTTCTCCCTGTTTCTCGGCAACGGCAGCTGCTGTGCCATCCCAGAAGGTGATATTAAGCCGGTCGCCGGCTTTTATAGAGGCTGCAGAACCAGCATACTGGTCTGTGCTCTTATTGTATACAGCGGCATATCCCCGCTTCAGGATCGACTCCGGGGAAGAGGCCTTGAGCCCTTCGGCCATAAGCTGCAGACGATGGCGGTTTTCCTTGAGGATATCCTTTATAGAGCGGAGCAACTCCTCATGCTCATCATCAAGGCTCTGGTGCATGTCATCCAGAAGGCTCTCCATGCTATGCCGCAGATTCTCTTTAGAACAATTCTCCATCACCAGGCGGGCCCTGTCAAGCCGATCCAGCATCTCATCCTTTATAGACTGGCTGCACTCCTGTATACGCCCTATTACATTCTCGGCCTCTCTGGAGACCATCTCGGCGGCGGCAGAGGGGGTCGGTGCCCTTAGGTCTGCGGCAAAGTCGGTAAGAACCATATCGATCTCATGGCCGACCGCAGAAATTGTAGGAATATCAGATGCGGCAACTGCCCTCACCACCTCCTCGTCAGAGAATGGCAGAAGGTCCTCCGGGGCACCGCCGCCACGGGAAACCAGGAGCACGTCACACAGCTTGAACATGTTGGCCCGCCGTATCTGGGCTGCGATTATAGGGGCCGCCTCGTCTCCCTGCACAGGAGCCGGCAGGATGATAAGGTCTATGGTGTTGTTACGGCGCTTAAGAACCCGCAGAATATCCCTGATTGCGGCTCCGTTTGGGGAGGTTACAACCCCTATGCGCTTCGGATACTGAGGAATAGGCCGTTTTTTAGCCTCGTCAAAGAGCCCTTCGGCTGCCAGACGCTGCTTGCGCTTCTCAAGCTCGGCAAAGATATCGCCAAGCCCAGCTTTCTCGATATAGCTGCAGACAATCTGATAGTTTCCGCTCTTGGCGTAAACTGTCACATTGCCTGTAACCACCACCAGGTCGCCATCCTTGGGCAGGTATCCTGCGTTCTTGGCCGACCGGGCAAAAAGAACTGCGCTTATAGCTGCAGTTGAGTCTTTAAGGGTAAAATAGAAATGACCTGAGCTTGAAGGCTTAAAGCCAGAGACTTCTCCCTCTATCTGTATGGAGTAGAATTCCCCTTCCAGATAGTCCTTGATGCATTTTGTGATCTCGCTGACTTTGTAGCATCGGGAGCGCTCTACAGCCATAGGCACCGGTTATAAGGAAGAAAGCCGTACCGGCTTAGGGTTCTCGTTCTCGCCCAGCTGCTGTGAAAGCTCTTCCATAAGAGCCTTCGCTTTAGATGAAAGACGCTCTGGTGTCACAATCTGGATCTTGATATAGAGATCTCCCTTCTTGTTAGGATTATGAAGGAAAGGAACACCCTCCCCCTTAAGGCGGAGAAGCTTGCCGTTCTGGATTCCTGCCGGAATCTTCAGCTTAACCTTCTTATCGTCCAATGTGTCCACATTTATGCTGCAGCCCAGCGATGCCTGAGCCACATTGATAGGCACCATGCAGTAAAGGTCGTTGCCGCTGCGCTCAAAGTACTCATGAGGCCGTACATTGACAAATACATAGAGGTCGCCCGGAACACCGCCGGCAGGACCGGCATCGCCCTGGCCAGGTATGCTTATCTGCTTATCAGGCTCTATTCCAGGAGGAATAGTGACCTTTATCTTCTGAACCTTGCGGTTCACACCGCTGCCGCCACAGTGACGGCATGGTTTCTCTATGATGGATCCCTCGCCATGGCATGTCGAGCATGTGGAGGCAAGAGAGAAGAAGCCGGAGCTCCGGCGCACCTGGCCAGTTCCGCCGCAGGTTGGACACATCTTCCGTCCAGAACCGGCGGAGGCGCCAGTGCCGTTGCACTCTGTGCAGCTTACATTGCGGTTATAAGAGATTTCTACCTTGGTGCCATATACTGCATCTTTGAACGAGATATCCAGGTTGTACCTTAAGTCTGCCCCGCGGTACTGGCCGCCGTAGCCACGTCCGGCTCTGGAGCTGCCGCCACCGCCGAAGAAGGTGTCAAAGATAGAGAAATCGCCGCCAAAGATATCCTGGAAATCATGGAATACGTTGGAGTAGTCGTGTGCTCCTCCTGCACCCATGTTGCCCTCTACCCCGGCAAAGCCGAACTGGTCGTAGGCCTGGCGCTTCTTATCATCTCCAAGCACCTCGTAGGCCTCGGTAGCTTCCTTGAACTTCTCCTCGGCCTCGGGGTTTCCGGCATTCCTGTCGGGATGGTATTTGATAGCCAGCTTTCTGTAAGCTTTTTTAATGTCTTCTTTGGAGGCAGATTTCTCTACCCCCAAAACCTCATAGTAATCTCTCTTAGTTGCCATTATTTCTTGTCGTCGTCCACTACTTCGAAGTCTACGTCATCTACTGTGCCGCTCTTTGGGCCTGCTCCCTGTGCACCGGCACCTGGGTTAGGTCCTGCCTGAGCTCCAGCTCCTGGATTTGGACCTGCACCGGCAGCTCCAGCTCCTGGGTTTGCACCACCGTTCTTGGCAGCGTTTGCAGCATACATCTGCTCTGCCAGCTTGTATGCAGACTGCTTGAGAGTCTCCATCTTAGCCTTGATGTCGTCGATGTTGTCAGTCTTTGCAGCTTCCTTAAGGTCCTTGAGGGCAGCCTCAATCTTAGCCTTATCGTCAGCGCCGATCTTGTCGCCGTAGTCCTTAAGGGACTTCTCGGTCTGGTAGATCATGCTGTCAGCCTCGTTCTTGACCTCGATTCTTGCCCTCTCCTTCTTATCTTCCTCGGAGTGTGCCTCGGCCTCTTTGACCATCCGGTCAATCTCGCTCTCGGAAAGTCCGGAGGAGGACTCAATCTTGATGCTCTGCTCTTTTCCGGTAGCCATATCCTTTGCAGAAACATGTACAATACCGTTCGCATCGATATCGAAAGTAACCTCGATCTGTGGAACTCCCCGTGGTGCCGGTGGAATACCTACCAGGTCAAAGTTGCCCAGTGTCTTGTTGTTAGCAGCCATCTCACGCTCTCCCTGGAGGACATGGATGGAAACTGCGGTCTGGCCATCTGCTGCTGTGGAGAAGATCTGGCTCTTCCGTGTAGGAATAGTTGTGTTCCTCTCGATCAGCTTTGTGAATACACCGCCTAATGTCTCGATACCCAGTGAAAGCGGAGTTACATCGAGAAGCAGGATGTCCTTGACATCGCCGCCCAGGATACCGCCCTGGATTGCCGCACCCATTGCTACAACCTCGTCCGGGTTTACGCTCTTGTTAGGCTCCTTTCCGAATATCTGCTTTACCATAGTCTGTACAGCAGGAATTCTTGTGGAACCGCCTACCAGGATAACCTCGTCAATCTCGGAAGCAGAAAGACCTGCATCCTTGAGTGCCTTGATACATGGCTCTTTAGTCTTGTTTATCAGGTGCTCAACCATACCTTCGAATTTAGCTCTGGTAAGTGACATCTGAAGGTGCTTAGGACCTGTTGCATCAGCTGTGATGAACGGCAGGTTGATCTCGGTGGACTGAGCGCTTGAAAGCTCGATCTTAGCCTTCTCGGCAGCTTCCTTGAGCCGCTGGAGTGCCATTCTGTCCTTGGAGAGGTCGATGCCTGTGTCGCCCTTGAAAGTGTCGATCATCCAGTGAATCACTTCCTGGTCGAAGTTATCGCCGCCCAGGTGTGTATCGCCGTTTGTGGACTTAACCTCGAATACGCCGTCGCCAAGCTCAAGGATGGAGATATCGAATGTACCGCCGCCCAGGTCGTATACTGCGATCTTCTCTTCTTTCTTATCCTTGCCGAATCCGTAGGAAAGGGATGCGGCTGTAGGCTCGTTTACAATTCTCTTGACCTCAAGGCCTGCGATCTTACCTGCATCCTTGGTTGCCTGACGCTGTGCGTCGTTGAAGTAAGCAGGAACTGTGATTACAGCTTCTGTAACAGGCTCGCCGAGATAATCCTCTGCAGTCTTCTTCATCTTCTGGAGAACTGCGGCAGAGATCTCTGGTGCAGAATACTGCTTGCCTCTGATGTTCACTCTGATGTCACTTGCTGGACCAGCTTCCATCTTATATGGCATAAGTGCGGCATCGGCAGCCATCTCGCCGTATTTGCATCCGATGAACCGCTTGATTGAATAGACAGTGTTCTCGGGGTTTGTAACCATCTGGTTCTTGGCCGGCTGACCTACAAGCCTCTCGCCCTTGTCTGTAAAAGCCACAACAGACGGAGTTGTCCGCTGTCCTTCGGAGTTTGCAATTACAATAGGTTCGCCACCTTCCATAACTGCAACACACGAGTTTGTTGTTCCAAGGTCAATACCAATTACTCTTCCCATAATATTCCTTCCTTATAGATAAAAATTTTCAACTGTTTTTTGGAGGCATGCTCACTTTAACCTTTGCATGCCGTATAACTCTGCCGTGCAGGATGTATCCGTTCTGGAACACCTCTGCCACAGTAGCTTCCTTGACATCGGGAGACTCTGTCATCATAAGAGCCTCGTGCTTCTCGGGATCAAATGCCTCGTTCACAGGGACATACTTTGTAAGACCCCACTTCTTCTCCAAGAGACCCAGAAGACGTTTCTCTATAAGATCCACGCCGTTTGCCAGAGTCTCGAAATCCTTTGACTTCCTGGCAGCTTCCTCAGCCCGCTCAAAGTCGTCAAGAACATCGATTAAGTCTGTCAAAAGAGATGTGTTTGCAAAACTTACAGCATCTTCCTTGTCCCGGATAAGACGTTTCCTGAAATTATCAAAGTCGGCAGCCTTGCGGAGGAACTGGTCCTTCATTTCGGCCTTCTCGGCCTCCAGCTTCTGGATCTGCTCCTTAAGCTCAGCAACTTCGTCCACAGGCTTTTCTGCCTTAGCTTCCTTTTCCTGCTGAAGCTCCTGCTCTTTCTTTTCTTCCTCAGTACCCTTTTTCACTTTTGTGCGTCCTTAGTTGTTATCTTTAAATAAAAGATACTAATATGAAAATATAATAGTCAATAAGTTAGATGAAAAATAATTAGTTAGATGAATAAAAATCCCGGATAAGGTCTACCTCACCCTCGCTAATGCCCAGGGTTTCGGCAATCTTCTCGTTGCTCCAGCCCCGCTGGATAAGCTGTTTTGCTGTCTCGTTCCTGTCGCTCTGGGACATCTGGGTGTCCGGGGTTGATATAGGGACAGGCTTCTCCACCAGCTCTCCAAGGACTGATATAGTCTCTTCTCCCTTGCGGATAGAGTCATTAAGGCGGGTCTCGGTCTTAGCAAGCCATTCCATAACCTTGTCAATCCTGGTCAGGCGCTCCTCGGCGGCGGCAAGCTTTGCATCAACGCTTCCCATGCTTTCAACAGCCTTGATCGCATTCTCCATTCCAGATCTTATCTGCTGCAGGGTTGAACCCAGGGTCTCTATATTCTGCTTAAGGTTATCCACCGATGCAATCTTCTCGCTGATAGAATCCTTATAGGAGTCAAATTCTTTCTCAATCTCGCCCCGCACCACATCAAGCCGTCCCCTGCTCTCCTTGTCCAGTGCGGCAAAGAACTCGGACTCAACAGCAGTGTTCTTGTCCTTAAGAAGCTCAAGCCGCTCCATATAGCTCTTTCCGAAAGATTCTATGCTCTCCTTGAAAGAGTCGAGCTTGGCATTCATTGCAATTGTCAGATCCTTGACCGCATTCTCGGAGACCAGCGCCTGCCGGCCTGTAAGCTCCTCTATCTGGGTATTGAAAGTGTCAAGCCTCTTTCCGGCCATCTCAAGGCCATCCTGGAGCGTTCCCATATTCAGGTTCACAGTATTGAGCAGGTTAAGTCTCAGCTGTTCAAAGGCATCCTCATTCTTCCTGTTGAATTCGGCCAGGATAGAGTCAGTTTTCTCCTTTATCTCTCCCAGCTGGCTGGTAAGGTTCTGAATGCTGCGGCGGACTATCTCCACATTCCTCGACTCCTGCTTCAAGAGTTGCAGGTTCTTGTCGGCCTTCTGTGAGGCATCGGCCATTTCGTTGAAAGCGTTGCGGAATGTATCCAGCTGGCTGCTCAGGACTTTGACCTCATCATCGCGCTTTCTGACCATGTTGAAACTGGACTCGAAGCTCTTTATCAGATCGCGGGCATTCTGCTCACTCCCCTCCATAGCTTTCTTTATATCGTCAAGCTCAAGCTTCTTCTCTCCGACAAGGTCATCCAGCTCCTTTGTCTTGCTCTCAAAGTATTTGCGCATTCTGTCCAGAGAACGGCTGTTGGTGTCGGACTTCCGGAATGCAAAAAGAATCAGAAGTTCTACCGCAAGAGAAAATAAGAAGAAGAAAATATTCACACTGTTAATTCCCAAGTATATAGCCCCGTAAATCCCTGAAATCCGAGAATGTTATGTCAGCAACGCTGTCTGGCACAGGTTTCTGCGCCAGGTGGGCAGTCTTCATTCCTGCCTTTCTTGCCCCTATTATATCATATTTATATTCATTTCCAACATAAATTATCTGTTCTGGTGCAATTTTTAATTCTTCGGCCGCCAGAAGGAAAGCATCGGGCTCCGGCTTAAGGTGCCCCATGGTGTCGGCAGATATGGCAACATCCCAGTATTGGTCGAAGCCCAGAGCCGAAAGCTTGTCTCCTGTGGGATAGTCGGTTATGACCCCCAGCTTGAGCCCTGCCTTTTTCAAATCGGCTAAAAGAGGCTCTGTCTCTGGGTATGGTTTAGCTCTGCTCAGCATTGTCATAAAGGTGCCGTATATATGCTTCTCCAGAAGCTCCTGGGCCCGTTCTGCAGGTATCCTAAGGTATCCTGCGCAGAGGGAGACCTGGGCCAGATGCAGATCCTCTACCCCACCGAACTGACGCACATCGCGCCTCAGCTGTCTGAAGACAGCGCTTAAAAGAGGATGCATCAGCATGAACTGGATGCTGGTCTTGATGAAGAAGCTCTGAGGATAGAGAGTGCCGTCCACATCAAAGAGGACAGCTTTAAATCTCGGGTCTGCCATAGGTAGATGTTACTCTGAAAATCCCCTTTTTTCAAGATAAGAAAGGCAAAAAAAAGCTCCCCATTACGGGGAGCTTTTTATATATCCGAAGGTGTTAACCTCTGGACAACGAAAGGAGGATACCTGCAGCAACTGCAGAACCGATAACTCCGGCTACGTTTGGTCCCATAGCGTTCATAAGGAGGAAGTTGGAAGGATCTTCCTGCTGTCCTACTTTCTGAACTACTCTGGCAGCCATTGGTACAGCGGATACTCCGGCAGCACCGATCATCGGGTTTACTCTGCCCTTTGTGATGATCTTGAGAAGCTGTCCCAGAAGAACTCCACCTGCAGTTCCGAAACAGAATGCAACCAGACCCATACAGATGATCATGATTGTCTGAATTGTAAGGAAGTGCTCTGCAGACATCTTTGAACCTACTGCAAGACCCAGGAAGATGGTTACGATGTTGATAAGCTCGTTTCCAGCTGTCTTGGTAAGTCTTTCTGTAACACCGCACTCCTTGAACAGGTTACCGAGCATGAGCATACCGAGGAGGGATGCTGCATCTGGTACCAGCAGGGATGCCAGGATACATACGATGATAGGGAACAGGATCTTTACTGTCTTAGAAGCCTGGCGTACCTCGGCCATGTGGATCATCCGGTCTTTCTTGGAGGTAAGAGCTTTGATGATAGGTGGCTGGATGAATGGAACCAGTGCCATGTAGGAGTATGCTGCAACGGCAATTGGTCCAAGAAGGTGCGGTGCCAGCTTGGATGTCAGGAAGATAGCGGTAGGACCGTCAGCTCCACCGATGATACCGATGGAAGCAGCTTCGCAGAATGTGAATCCAAGGGCTCTTGCTCCGATAAGGGTAACGAAGATACCCAGCTGAGCAGCAGCACCAAGAAGGAATGTGATCGGGTTTGCCAGAAGCGGACCGAAGTCTGTCATTGCACCGATACCCAGGAAGATGATCGGTGGGAACAGACCATGCTCTACTCCGAAGTAGAAGTACCTAAGCAGACCGCCATCCTCCATAAGTCCTGTGATAGGAAGGTTGCAGAGAATACAACCGAATCCGATCGGAACCAGGAGCAGCGGCTCAAACCCACGTACAATACCCAGATACAGCAGGAAACAGCCCATGCCGATCATAACCAGGTACTGCCATGTAAGGTTTGCAAAACCTGTATTGGACAAGAAATTTGTCAATAATTCTAACATGCAATTACCCCTTATGCCAGTTTAACGATAGCCTGACCCTTCTGTACACTGGAACCGCCTGCAAGGCAAACTTCAGCTACAGTTCCGTCAGCAGAAGCAAAAACTTCCATGTCCATCTTCATAGCTTCCATGATGCAGACCAGCTGTCCGTTCTTAACTGCGTCGCCTACTTTAACCTTTACGTCCTTGATTGTTCCAGGCATTGGAGCAACTACGTCCTTAGTGCCTGCAGCAGCAACAGGTGCTGGTGCGGCAACAGGAGCTGCAGCTGGGGCAGCAGCAGGAGCCTTCCGAGGAGCTGGCTTTTTAGCAGCACCGCCGATAAGCTTTACATTGTATGTCTTTCCATCTTTTGTGATAACAAGGTTTTCTCCGTCTGACTCAACGTCTACTTTGTACTTGTTACCATCGAACTCAAAATTAATCTCTTTTTTCATCTGTTAACTCCAGAAAGTCTTTTTGATACCCTCGGTGCTTTTGCCCATGGGCTCTCTCTTAAAATATCACTTGGTGTCCATGCCTCAGCAGATACAGGCTCCTCATCCTGTGCCACAAATGCGGCAACAGCAGCGATAAGCCAGTCCATGCTCTCTGCCTTCGGAGCCTCTGCAGCAGCAGCGGCAGCAGGTGCAGCGGCAGCCTTAGGAGCATCTTTCTTGGCAGCTTTTGCCATATCCCACTTTCCCAGGATAACCATGACGATGGCCAGGATAGCAAGGAAAGAGAATACTACAAAAAGTCCAACGACTGTGGAAACAAGTGTATAGCTGAATACTTCTATATCCATACCTTACTCCAATATTACAGAGGAATGTTTCCGTGCTTCTTAGCAGGTCTGTCTTCTCTCTTGGTAATGTGCATCTCTACAGATCTGATGAGCTCGATTCTTGCATACTTTGGATCGATGACATCGTCAACATATCCGTAGCCGGCTGCAACGAATGGGTTCATAACCTCTGCCTCGAACTCTGCAATCTTCTCTGCTCTCTTGGCAGCTGGATCGGAAGCAGCATTGATCTCTTTTCTGAAGATGATGTTTGCAGCACCCTGAGCGCCCATTACAGCAATCTGTGATGTCGGGAATGCAAGTGTCCGGTCATAGCCGAGCTGCTTAGCAGACATAGCGATGAATGCTCCGCCGTAGGACTTTCTTACGATAAGAGCTACCTTTGGAACTGTAGCCTCTGCGATAGCGTAGAGGATCTTTGCTCCGTGGCGGATGATTCCACCGTGCTCCTGCTCAACGCCTGGGAGGAAGCCCGGTACGTCTACCAGAGAAACGATAGGAATGTTGAATGCATCGCAGAACCGGATGAACCGTGCACCCTTGTCGGATGAGTTGATATCCAGGGAAGCGGCGAAGAACTTAGGGTTGTTAGCGAAAACACCCACTGTCCGGCCGTTCAGTTTTGCGAAACCTACTACAACGTTCTTTGCGAAGTCTGCCTGAACTTCCAGGAAGCTGTCTGCATCGAAGATTGAGTAGATGAACTCTTTCATGTCATAGCCCTGGTTGATGTTGTCCGGGAGAATATCCATAAGCTCTGGAGTCTCTCTGTCAACAGGGTCTGTGCAAGGTGCAACCGGAGCTGGCTCCATGTTGTTTGCAGGGAGGTAGTTGAGAAGCTTTCTAACGCCCTCAAGACAAGCCTCTTCGGTTGGGAACCGGAAGTGTGCAACACCGCTGATTCCGCAGTGTGCTCCTGCTCCGCCAAGAGCCTCGTGAGAGATCTCCTCGCCTGTTACAGCCTTGATTACATCTGGTCCGGTGATATACATGTTGGAAACACCGTCAACCATGAAGATGAAGTCTGTGATAGCTGGTGAATATACAGCACCGCCGGCACATGGTCCCAGGATTACAGAAATCTGTGGGATTACACCGGAAGAAATAGTGTTGTTTCTGAAGAGTTTTCCATAACCGCCGAGGGCCAGGATACCTTCCTGGATTCTTGCTCCACCGGAATCGTTAACCTGAACGAATGGTGTTCCGTTCTTAAGTGCAAGAGCCTGTGCGTTTGCAATGCGCTCTGCATGCATCTCTCCCAGGGATCCGCCAAGAACTGTGAAATCCTGTGATGATACGAAAACCTGCTTTCCGTCAACTTTTCCGCAGCCAGTTACAACTCCGTCTCCCAAGAATTTCTTCTTGTCGAGTCCGAACTTGTCGGCACGTCCTGTCATGTAAGTGCCGTCCTCAATGAATGAACCCTCGTCAAAAAGAAGGTTGATTCTCTCTCTGGCAGTCAGCTTTCCTCTCTCATGCTGCTTGGCGATCTGGTCTTCTCCGCCGCCTGCAAGCATTTTGGAACGCATGTCCTTAAACTTCTGTAAGGCTTCTTTGTTACCCAACTTAATCCTCCTGTCGGTTATTATGTGAAACTTACGTTCATACTCCGTAAAGTATAGACTATATCTGATATAGTCGCAAAAAGTTTACAATATTATAGGTTTTTCTTCTACCTTCTGGATTTACCAACGGGGAGTTTTTTGAGTATTTTTTTTCATAATTTAAATAACAAAAAGTTATTTTGCAGGATGCTTTTCCTTGAAGTCCTCTATCAGAGCACGGCTTATGCTGGCAAAGGATGGGAGGTTCGGGAACTGGTCTGATGCAAACCAGCCTGCCTTGTCTATCTCCACCCCGTCGGGCTTGAGCTCGCCGGAATCGTATTCTGCGGTGAATCCCAGCATGAAAGAATTCGGGAATGGCCAGCTCTGGCTGCCGAAGTAGCGGATGTTCTTGACCTTTATGCCCACCTCTTCCATGATCTCCCGGCGGATGGCATCCTCGGCGCTCTCGCCGCTCTCCACAAAGCCTGCTATTATGCTGTAGCGTCCGTCGGTGAACCTGACGTTGTGAGCCAGAAGGAGTTTATCCCCTTTGGTAACAGCTGTGATGACTGCCGGTGAAAGAACTGGGTAGTCGATACGGCCGCATCTGGTGCAGACCTTGGCCCTCTCTGTCTTGGAATCCTCCATAGGTGCACCGCAGGTCGGGCAGAATTTCCAGCTCTCATGCCAGCGGCAGATATGGAGGGCACGGCCGACTATAGTGAACATCTCGCGGCCAATCTGGGTATACAGCTCCCGCAGGCCGGAATATGTGTACTGGGCGACGCCGCAGCAGTTGTAGTATATCTCCTCGGTGTCGAAGACCTGGGCTGTGAATGCACTCTTGCCGTCTATTGTGCCTATAAACTGCGGCTCTGTAGTCTTAAGCCCCAGCTCTGACGGAGAGAGAAGCTCCGGGAAACGGATATCATTATCCTTTCCGAAATAGAGCACCTTATCTTTCTTGAACAGGAACCAATAACTCCGCTCTTCCTTCTTATCGCAAAAAACACCGGGCACAAATGTCATACAAGCCTCCTCTACCGTCTTATAATCACAAAGTTCCGCTCATCCTCCAGGAATGGAACGTGGGCAGCTCTGATCTCTGTCTTATTCTGAATCTCTGCAGCAAGGGATTGAATCTCCCGCTGTATCTCCTCTTTTCTCCCCTTGAGGGCAAAGAGCTGTCCCCCACTGGCTGTAAGCCTGTACAGGGTCGGAAAATACTGGGTGAACTGTCCGAGGGCACGGAACAGCACCAGGTCGAACTGCTCCCTCACCAGCTCTGCATCCTCAGACCTGACCTCCACGTTGGAGGCATGCATCATTACTGCTGTGTTTGCAAGGAAAAGAGCCTTCTTACCGGAGCGTTCTATAAGGGTGAACTTTTTATCGGGGAATATCACAGCCAGCACCAGGCCGGGGAAACCGCCCCCGCTTCCTACATCGCATGCTGTGCTGAAAGTCATATTCTTAAGCTCAGGCACGGCAGAAAGGGAGTCGAGGAAATGCTTTATCACCAGCTCATCGCCAGAGGCATTCACAAGGCCATATCTGCCGTTCCACATGGCAAGCTCAGACCAGTAGGTCTCAAGCTGTCCCTGCTGCTGTGGGGAAAGCTCTATCCCCAGTTTGGCAAGGCCGTCAGATAGGAGCGTTTCCATTCTTCTTCCCCAAATGAATCATAAGGATCGCAATATCAGAGGTCCGCACTCCCGAGATGCGGGATGCCTGTCCCAGCGTAGCCGGAAGCACCTCCTTGAACTTAAGGCGCGATTCTGCAGAAAGGCTCTCCACCGAATCGTAGTCGAAGCCCTCCGGTATCCTAAGCTTCTCCATCCGCTCTATACGGCTGTTCTGCCTCTCCTGACGGGCTATGTAGCCGTCGTATTTTATATCAAGCTCTATCTGGTCAAGCCACTCCTTGCGCACTCCATCACCAATGGCAGGATCCAGAGAGAGAAGCTGCTCCAGCTTAATCTCAGGGTCTCTGATTATCTGGTCAAAGGATTTGCCGATATGATGGCGGAGAGTCGCGCTTAACTGCTCCTTCTCCACAGCCGCAAGCTCTTTCTCCCCCAGATGACGCTGAGCTAAAAGCTCCTTGATCTCATCTATCTTAGTACGTTTCTCCACAAACTGCTGATGGATCTCCTCGCTCACAAGACCTGCATCGTACCCCTTCTCCAGAAGGCGGAAATCGGCAGTGTCGTGCCGCAGGGAAAGGCGGTGCTCAGCCCTTGATGTGAACATTCTGTAGGGCTCTTTGGTACCAAGTGTGACCAGATCGTCGATAAGGACGCCGATGTAGGCCTCGGTGCGGGAAAGAACCAAGGGAGCCTTTCCCTGGAGGTACATGCCTGCGTTGATGCCTGCCATAAGCCCCTGGCAACCGGCCTCCTCGTAGCCTGATGTGCCGTTGGTCTGCCCCGCAATGAAAAGCCCTTTGAGCCGCTTGGTCATAAGGGATGGATAGAGCTGCAGCGGGTTCAGATAGTCGTACTCCACCGCATAGCCGGGGCGGACTACCTCCACATGCTCAAGGCCGGGCAATGTATGGAGGAACTGATCCTGAACCTCCTCAGGCAGCGATGATGAGATGCCGTTAAGGTACATCTCCTCGGAATCAAGCCCCTCCGGCTCCACAAATATCTGGTGCCTGGGCCGGTCCGGGAACCGTTTCACCTTATCCTCTATCGATGGGCAGTAGCGCGGGCCGGTCCCCACAATCATGCCGGAGAACAATGGAGAACGATGGAAGTTATCCCTGATTATCTGGTGTGTCTTTTCATTTGTATAGGTGATCCAGCAGGGCACCTTGGGGCGCACCACCTTCTCGCCGAAGAAGGAGAACTGGAGCACCTCATCATCCCCGGGCTGCATCTCCATCTTGTCGTAGTCAAGAGAGCTTCTCTTGACCCGGGCCGGGGTGCCGGTCTTAAGGCGCCCTACATCGAAGCCCATTCGGCGCAGGCTCACACCAAGCCCTTCGGCGGCAGGCTCCCCTATACGGCCCGAGACCTTGGAATAAGGGCCTATGAAGATACGCCCCTCCATGAATGTGCCGGTTGTAAGTACCACGGCCCGGGCAGTAAAGCGCATGTTGCGTTCTGTTATGACCCCTTCTATGGCATGGCCATCGGAGGAGAGGATGAAGTCGGTTACAGTATCCTGGAACAGGTGTAGGCTCTTCTGATGCTCCAAAGTATATTTTGCCAGAGCGCTGTAGGCAAACTTGTCGGCCTGTGCCCTGGGAGCCTGTACAGCAGGTCCTCGGCTCTTGTTCAGCATCCGGAACTGTATCATGGTGTGGTCTATAAGGTGGGCCATCTCGCCCCCCAGGGCATCGATTTCCCGCACTATGTTGCCTTTTGAGAGGCCTCCCACCGCCGGGTTGCAGGAGAGCTTGCCGATGGTATCTATATTCTGAGTTATAAGCAGAGTGTTGAAATTGAGTCTGGAAAGGGCAAGAGAAGCCTCTATTCCAGCATGGCCGCCGCCTATAACTATAGCATCGAAATCCATTCTATTTTCCTACGCAGAAATGGGAGAACATATTCTCCAGTATATCGGATGTTGTTATCTCGCCGGTCAGCTCCCCGAGGGCGTTAACCGCATCCTCAAGATCCACAACAACAACATCCAGCGGCATCTGGGCAGCCATTCCTATCTTCACCTTCCCTATTGCATCAAGGGATCGCTCTATAAGCTCTTTCTGACGCATAGAGTCGATGACTGCCTCGCCAGTATCCACCGGCTTGTCTCCGGCGGCCCGCTGGTAAATTGCATTCTCAAGCTCACCAAATCCGGCGCCGGTAACAGCACTTATAGAAATATAACCTTCAGGAGCAGGCTGACTGCATATATCAGTCTTGTTCCACAGCGGGATGCAGGGGTGGTTCTTTATAAAATCGGCATCATCCTGACTCTCCCCTGCAGTGCCGTCCACCAAGTACAGGATTATATCTGCATTCTCTATGACCATGCTGCTCCGCTTTATCCCCTCTGCCTCCACAGGGTCATCTGAATCTCGGAGCCCTGCGGTGTCAATTAATACAGCAGGTATTCCCCTGACTGCAACAGAGGATTCTATGTAGTCCCGTGTAGTTCCTTTTATATCGGAGACAATGGAACGGTCTTCCTTTAAAAAGAGGTTGAACAGCTTCGATTTGCCTGCATTGGTCCGCCCGGCCAGGGCTATGCGGATACCCTCTTTATAGAGCTTGCCCACATGGTAGGTGGCGGCAAGGCGGCTCAAGATATCGGATGCCTTGTCCAGTTTATCCATATCAAAGCCGGCTTCCGGGTCTGCCTCGTCCTCGGCATAGTCCAGCTGTATTTCCACTGCAGCAAGTATATCGGTAAGGAGGTGCTTGGCCTTGTCTATGGCACCGAAGATGCTTCCGGAAAGCCGGCTCAGGGCCAGCTTCTGGGCCTGCCTGCTCTTTGATGATATTAGCTCGTTCACAGCCTCGGCCCTGGTCAGGTCCACCTTGCCGTTCAGGAAACTGCGCATTGTGAACTCCCCTGGCTGGGCGGCACGGAAGCCTGTCTTGTACAGCAGCTCCAGCACAGCCTGTATACCAGGCAGGCTTCCGTGGCAGAAGATTTCCACCATATCCTCCCCTGTATAACTCTTCGGTGCGCGGTAAATGCCCAACACCACCTGGTCCACAGCCTTGTCTCCGTCACGGAGCATGCCGAAGGCCAGTGAATAGCCCGGGAGTTTTGTTATATCTTTGTTTCCTTTGAAAATTGAGGCAACCTTATCGATTGATCCGGTGCCGGATGTGCGGATTACAGCCAGGGCGCTCTCTCCCCAGGGGGTGGCCAGTGCGGCAATGAGCTCTTCTGTGTCGTATCCGTGTTTCATTGCCTAAAATCATACTCTAATCCGGGTCGGTGGTCAATAAAACTTTCAGGTTGCACTCCATATAGTGCAGTGATATATTGAAAAATAGAGAAAGAACAGTATCTCAAAATGAAAAAGATAATTTGTGTTGTAATGTTGTGCCTCACAGCAGCTGCACTTTATGCTGTACCGCCCAGCCCCGGGGCCAGCCGTGGGGGTTGCATCCATCGCTCCATGGACATAACTCCTTTCAGGAGTCCTTCCAGATATGCTTATGATTCATCAGTGCAAAAAGTTTCCCCACCCTCTATCTCTACCAGCGGAGATAGAAACATTCTGGTCATTATGGTGGAATTCAGAGATAAAAAATTCGATTCATCAAGAAGAAACAAAGATTTTTACGAAACCTTACTTGGGAAAAAAGACGAATCTTCCAGCAGCTGCACGATGCGTAAATACTACCAAGACATGTCCGGCGGACAGCTGAACCTCACTTTTACTGTGCTGGGACCTTACGACCTTGACTATGATATGAAATACTACGGAGAGAATGCTGATGGAGTCTTTGGCGATGATATTAAAGCTGGAGACCTGGTGACTGATGCAATAAGTAAAGCAAAAGATGCTGGAGATTTGGATAGCCCTTGGACAACCCATGTCGCCAACTGGGATTCTGACAATGACGGCACTATAGATTTTGTTGCCATTATCCATGCTGGAGCAGAAGAACAAGAAAGTTTCGATTCTGATGATCTTTATTCATATCAGTGGACTTTAGAGGACGCCAAGAGCGCCGAACGGTCAACATATGGTAAATATGGCATAACTATTAATGGTATTACGAAATTTTTTAATAATTTCATAATGACTCCTGAATATACTACAAAAGGTGTGCCAGGGCCCAGTATAGGCGTCATCTGTCATGAGTATGGTCATTTATTAGGACTTCCAGATCTTTATGATTATACTTACGAAACTGATGGTACAGGTTTATGGAGCCTGATGAGTTTTGGGTCAACTATCACTTTGGGCAATCGCATTAACGGTGGTTCTGCACCAGCCCCGCTTCTGGCATGGGAAAAATACTATCTGGGGTGGCTTACACCTGAGACAATCAATCCTACAGCGGAGCCCCAGACCTTCTACTTTTCTGATATAGAAAAATCCAGGAAAGCATGGAAGATAAATCTGAACTCTTCGGGAAGCCAATACCTTATCCTCGAGGGTAAAAAGCAAAACATAACCGGCACAGGGTGGACAGTATGGGAAGATGGACTGCTGATAACACATATTGATGAAAGTATTCTGGAAGCTTACTGGGAAGATAATGCTGTAAATAACACCAGAACCAGGGTTCACGGCATAGATGTGGTGGAATCAGAATCACCATACTACGAAAGCACAGGGCTGGGATCTCTATGGAATGACCCCGGTTTAATATCAGGCATAGTCTGCTTCAGAAGTAACACAAAACATATTCTTGTCCCTTCCTATCCGAAGGCAGCGGCAGGCATTGGTATTCTTGCATGTTTCATGCTGCTTTATAAGAAAAGAAAGAAACTGGCCATTCTGCTGCTTATCTGCTGTATAGTCTGCTTTATGGCATGCAGTTTAGGAGGACACAGCTCCCATTCTGATAAAAGAGGACAGGATATACCTAATACAAATTACTATACCAGCAATAAGATTACATCCAAGACAGGAATCTCCGGCATAAGAATCACCGTGGACTGTCCGGCAGGCTCCTCCAGCGGAAGCTTCACTGTGACAAAAGAAGAATAATCACTAATAAGTAAGTGCTGATTGGTCCAGCTTCCTGCTGCGCCACAGGTGGATAAGGAATGCAACGCAGATAATGTTGGACAGGAGGGAGCCTGCCGGGGCGGCCAGTCCCATGGGGTACAGTGTTGCCGGCCAGAGTATGACTGCCAGGTATGTGCCTGGGATACGCACCAGAATTACAGAAAGCACATTGTGAATGAATGAGTAGAATGCCTTGTTGTAGGCACAGAAGTAGCCGCTGAAGCAGAAGTGGATGCAGGCCAGCATACAGTCCACGGTGTAGGAACGCAGGTACTGGCCGCCGAAGTGGACAACCCCCTCGTCATTCTTTACAAAGAGCCGCACAATAGGCTCTGCAAAGAACTGGCAGATAGTAAATATTATTGCTCCAAAACAGACACAGATAACAATTCCATAGACAAGCACCTGGGTTGCCCTGCTGTCCTTTCCTGCCCCGGCGTTCTGGGCTGCGATGGCCGATACCGACGAAAGCATTGCTGAGGGAACAAGGAAGAAGAAGCAGATAAGTTTCTCCACAATCCCTACGCTGGCCGCGATAGTGACACCCCTTGTATTGGCAATTGCAGTTATGACCAGGAAGGAGATCTGGATAAAGCCCTCCTGGATCGCGATAGGAACTCCCACCTTCAGAATAGCGGAGAAGATTCCTCTATCTATGGCAAAATCTTTTTTAGAAACTGATATGCCGGTGTTGGTCTTCTTAAGAACCACAAAGGCCAGCAGGACGCTCAGCACCTGTGCGGCAACTGTGGCCAGGGCAGCGCCGGCAGCCCCCATACCCATCGGGCCGATAAGTATGTAGTCCAGGACTATGTTGACAATTCCTGCCACCAGAACAAAGTACATAGGGGTCTTTGTGTCGCCGAAACCCCGGAATATGCTGCTTATGACATTGTATGCGGTGATGAATGGAATACCTATAAAACAGATTGTGAGGTACTGCTTGGTCTCGGCCACTGCCTCCGGCGGTGTCTCGATAAGGCTGATGATTCCGTCGGCGCAGAAAACGAGGATGACCGAAGCCAGCACAGAGAATACCAGGAAGATGGTGGCTGTGTTTCCCACACTCTTTGCCGCCGCATCAGAATCCCTGGCTCCCACTGCCCTTCCTATGGCGATAGTGCCACCCATAGAGAGCCCCACTATGACTACAGTGAGCATATGCATCACCTGGCTGCCCACTGCCACAGCTGTTATGGTGGAGGCTCCGTTGAACTGCCCTGTTATGAACAGGTCTGCAAGTCCGTAGAATGTCTGGAGGAAGCAGGAGATGAGGAACGGCACAGAGAATGTTATGAGGATAGGGAGCATCTTGCCTTCGGTAAGCTCTTTTTTCATCTTGGCTGAATTATATAAAAACTGAAGGCAAAAAAAAAGGGACTTTCAAAAAGAAAGTCCCCTAAAATTAAATTTTAACTCACTTTTTCGTGAATGTCAAATTGCCATCTTCCGCATCCACTGCAATAACAGAACCTTCCGGGAATTCGCCGGCAAGCAGGTGCTTAGCCAACTGGTTCTGCAGCATGTTCTGGATTGTCCTCTTGAGAGGTCTTGCTCCGAACTGGGGCTGATATCCTTCTTTGACAAACAGCTTCTTGGCAGCATCGGATACTGTGATGCCCAGCTTCCGCGCCTTAAGCCTGTTGGCAATGTGCTCAAGCTCAATGTCCACAATCTTGCTGATATGCTCCTCACCAAGCCTGTTGAACATGATGATCTCATCAATACGGTTCAGGAACTCAGGCTTGAAGGTCTGTCTCAGGAGCGCATCCACCTGCGGCCTTGCCTTCTCAGGGTCATCCACCTGCAGGATATACTCGCTTCCAAGGTTGCTGGTCATGATAATGATGGTGTTCTTGAAGTCAACCACCCGTCCCTGACCGTCGGTAAGCCGGCCGTCATCCAGAAGCTGCAGCATGATGTTGAATACATCTGGATGAGCCTTCTCAATCTCATCAAACAGAATTACAGAATATGGCCTTCTCCGCACAGCCTCGGTCAGCTGGCCGCCCTGGTCGTAGCCCACATATCCCGGAGGGGCTCCGATAAGCCTTGAGACTGTGTGCTTCTCCATATACTCGCTCATATCGATACGGGTCAGGGCATGCTCATCATCAAAGAGGAAGTCGGCCAGTGTCTTGGCAAGCTCTGTCTTTCCGACTCCGGTCGGTCCCAGGAAGATGAAAGTACCAAGCGGCTTACCCTCTTCCGAAAGTCCAGTCTTGTTACGGCGGATAGCATCGGATACAGCCTGAATAGCCTTCTCCTGCCCTACAACACGCTTGCTTAAGATAGACTCAAGGTTGATGTATTTCTCAATCTCAGAGGCCATCATCTTGGAGACTGGAATACCAGTCCAGGCCGAAACAACCTTTGCGATATCCTCCTCGCCCACCTCCTCCTGGAGCATGCTGCTCTCTCCCTGGATCTTCTGGAGCTGCTCTGTCTTAGCCTTCCGCTGGGCCTCGATCTGAGGGATAAGGCCATACTTTATCTCGCCTGCCTTGGCAAGGTTTCCTTCCCTTTCATACTTGGCCTCCTCGCTCTTAAGCTGCTCAAGCTTCTCCTTAAGGCCCCGGATCTCGTCGATAGCACTCTTCTCGTTCTTCCACTGGAGCTTCATGGCATCCTGCTTGTTCTTAAGCTCGGCAAGTTCCTTCTCGATATTCGCAAGCCGCTCCTTGGAGGCATCGTCAGTCTCCCGTGTCAGGGCATGCTTCTCGATATTGAGCTGCAGGATCTTACGCTCTATCTTATCCAGCTCGGTAGGCTGGCTCTCAATCTCCATCTTGAGCTTGCTGGCAGC
>JAGCPA010000064.1 GCA_017642445.1 Spirochaetia bacterium | reverse complement strand
TCCAGTCGATGTTCTGCTCCAGGCTCCTGACAAAGGCTGTCTTGGTGAATGCTAATTTATTTCTGTAATGCTCAAATAACCTTTCCACAATTTGAGTTTACAATATCATGTAATTTTTGTAAAGTCTATTTTACAATTTTTTCAGAAAATATTCAGTATAAATCTGAACAATGGGTACTGTCGTACCAGCACTTACTGCTGCTTTACCGTTTCCAGCTGAGGGTCATGCCGTGGCCTATGGGGAGCATGGTGGAGAAGAAGCGCTTGTCGGCGAATATCTGCCTGTTGTACCGGTCCATGTGGCGCCCAAGGTTCTCCCTTATATTCTGGCATACAGGGAACATGGTGTCGTCTGCAACTATTATGCCGCCCTTCCTGACCAGTGCGGCAACATCCTCGTAGATTACGGTGTAGATGTACTTGGCGCAGTCCTGGAACACTATGTCGAACTCAAGATTCTGCTCGAGCAGCCTGCGCACTGCCTCGTCGGCATCGGAATGGATCATGGTGATAAAGTCCTTGAGCCCCGATTTCTCTATGTTCTCGCAGGCTTCCTTCCATGTCCTCGGGTGGTTGTCCACTGTATAGAGCATTCCATCCTGCTCCTTTAAGGCCTCTGCAAGCCATATCGCAGAGTTTCCCACGCCGGTCCCAAGCTCAAGCACCCTCTTGGCCCCTGTCATCTTGACCAGGAAGGCCAGAAACCGCCCCATCTCAGGCTCAACCGGGGCCTGGATGTCATCGCGTCCCTGGTTGCCGTAATAAATCTCTTTATTGTACTGGCTGGTGAACTCCACAAACTGGTCAAGATATTCCTGGAAACCTTTCTCCATCACATCTCCTTGACTTTTCCTGTCTTGAACCAGTGGGCCGCGATGTAGACGCATCCTGTGTCGAAGAATGCAACCAGCCACTTGAGAAGGTATGTGGAAATGACAATCTGCACCAGAACTCCGACCGGATACATCCCTGCGAACGCAATTATGGTGAATATCGCGCTGTCTATAAGCTGGCTTATCATGGTGCTCAGGTTGTTCCTGATGAAGATGAACTTTGTTTCAGGGAACTTCTCCATCCAGAAGTGGTATGCCCAGACATCGTGGTTCTGGGATATGAGGTATGCCACCAGGCTTGCGAAGGAGACACGCGGAATAACTGTAAATATGGCCTTCATCGGCTCTGATATGAAGTCATCTGCAGCCGGGATGAAGAGGCAGGAAAGTGTCATGAGTATGATCATGGAGATCATTGCGAAGAACCCCACCCACACCGATTTATGGGCAAGTTCCTTGGAATAGTTCTCCGATATTATGTCGGTGACAAGGAACGATGTGCCGTAGAGCACATTGCCCAGTGTTATGTTCCAGCCGAAGAATTCCACCAGCTTGAGTACCTGGATATTTGCAAGGATGCTGGCGATTGCCATCCAGACGAAAAGACCTGTCTTTCCCATGAACCGGTAGACAGCCAGTACAATGACGAAGTTCACGATAAGAACTGCGAACCACATCATCTCATTGAATCCGAAATGCATGTTGTGACTCCTGAGACACTATACCTTAAAAAATTCCCTTTGCATAGTATAGAAATATTATAAATAGGCCGATAAATATAAACATAGGGGGCATACCATGAGAAAAAATGCTGTAGAAATCAAGAGAAAAACCAAGGAGACTGATATCTGTCTTTCCCTGGATATGACTGGAAAAGGTGTCGAAATAGACACCCCTGTGGCTTTCTTCAACCACATGCTTACAGCTATGGCTTTCCATGGAGGATTCGCCCTTTCCGTAAAGGCTGACGGCGATATCGATGTGGACCCTCACCACCTGGTTGAGGATATCGGCCTGGTCCTGGGCGATGCACTTGCCCAGTCTGCCGCAAAGACAGGCGTGGTTAAGCGCTACGGCTACTCCATCATCCCGATGGATGAGGCTGTATCCGAGACAGTTATCGATATCTGCGGCCGCCCTTCCATGGTTCTTAACGCCGAATTCCCACAGCCTAAGGCCGGCACCTTCGACATGTGCCTTTTAAGAGAATTCCTCATCGCTCTCTCTAACAGGGCACAGATAGCGCTCCACTGCACCTGCCGCTACGGCCAGAACAGCCACCACATGGCAGAGGCACTTTTCAAGGCGCTGGGCAAGGCTCTTGCACAGGCGTATGCAGCCGCAGACTCAAAGCAGGTTCTCTCTACAAAAGGTCTTATCTGATCTATGAGAAGCCTTTTAGGTCTTACTCCTGCCGAGATTAGCGAGCTTATCCATGTCAAGGAGAGCTTCCGGAGCAAGCAGATCTACCATGCCCTTTACACCGGCATAGAATCCTTTGACGCTATAACAAACATACCTCTGGCCCTACGCCAGCAGCTTTCATCTGAATACTCTATCCTCACCTCCAAGGTGGACACCTCCCTCGATGACGAGGATGGCAACTGCAAGCTCCGGATAGAGCTCTCGGACGGCCTATTCACTGAGTGTGTGATCCTTTCGGACGGAGACGGCCGGAAGACTATCTGCATTTCGAGCCAGGTGGGCTGCAAGATGGGCTGCGCATTCTGCCGTACCGCAGACATGGGTTTCAAGCGTAACCTTACCAGCGGTGAGATACTGGAACAGTTCCTTATAGGACAGAAGATAGCCGGAAAGCTCTCCAACATCGTTTTCATGGGGATGGGAGAGCCCTTTGACAACATCGAAAACCTTAAAAAAGCAATCCAGATACTGAACGACAGGAACGCAATAGGCCTTGGTGCCCGGCGCATGACTATATCGACATGCGGCATAGTCCCTGGTATCCTGGCACTGGCTCAGTCGCCCCTGGAGATACGCCTTGCTGTCTCCCTCAACAGCGCCATAGAGGAGAAACGGCGTCAGATTATGCCTATCACCCAGCGCTACCCTCTCAAGGAGCTCAAGGATGCCCTTATCCAGTTCCAGGAGGACAAGAACAAGCGCTTCACCTTTGAATATGTGCTTATAAAAGATTTCAACATGGGGGACGAGGATATCAAGGCGCTGAGGCACTTCACAAGTGGTCTTTCTGTGCTGGTGAATCTTATTCCATGGAACACTGTGGAGGGAAAACCTTTCCAGACCCCTGACCGGAAGGATATAAATGTATTCTGCTCCAAACTGGATAAACTGGGGATCAACTACACATTAAGAAGAAGGAAAGGATTCGGTGTCTCAGGAGCCTGCGGCCAGCTGGCCTACAAAGCAAAAAAAAATTAGTGGCGAAGGGACTCGAACCCCTGACAGAGCGGATATGAGCCGCTTACTCTACCGACTGAGTTACGCCACCAATTAACGGAAACCACTTTACCAAATTATAAAATTAAGGTCAATTACCTTCCTGTACATATTTAAAGAGATGCTGAGGCCTTCCTTTCTTGCCGTAGATAGGCTTCATCTCAAGGATTCCCCTGTTCTCCATGAACTCAAGGTAACGGCGCACCGACACCCTGGAAATGCCCAGCTTGTCACCCAGCTCCTCAGCTGTGGTGGGTGCATCCATAGCTTTTATAGCCTCTATGATTGCTGTATAGGTCTTGGCGCTCATCCCTTTCTCAAGCATATCCTTTTACTTGTCGCTCTTTGAGGCAGACTCGAAGAAGATACTGTCTATATCGTCCTGCTCTACGCTCTTCTTGCCTACAAAGCCGGTCTTCTTGCGCTCAAACTTCTCCATAGCCATCTGGAACCTTGCAAAGTCGAAAGGCTTTATAAGATAGTCCACAGCACCATAGTTCATGGATACCTCAACAGTCTCGGAGCTCCTGTCTGCAGTAATCAGGATGACATCGGTGCTCAGATTCTCCTGCCGTATCCACTTGAGCAGGTCAGTTCCCTTGCCTGTCGGGAGGTAGACATCCAGAAGAACCAGGTCTATGCCGCCCTGTATAATGCGTTCTTTTGCGCTCTCTATGTCAGAGACAGTCTCCACATCATCATAGCCTGCCTTGTTGGCAAACTTAAGGTTGATGTGTGCTACCATAGGGTCATCTTCTACTATAAGAATCTTCATTTATCCTTCTCCTGCCTCATGGGGATTGTAATTACAATCATAGTGCCGGACTCACACCATAATCGTATTTTTCCCCCATAGGTGTCAACTATTTCCTTTATAATATAAAGGCCAAAGCCCCTGTCTGTCCCTTTGGAGCTGTGTCCTTTCTCAAATATCTTCTCCTGCATCTTCTCCGGAATTCCCCTTCCGTTGTCGAATACAGTTATGTTCATCTCTTCCTCGCCCTGGAAAAGGCCTACCTCGATGATGCCGTCGGTACGGCCTGCCAGCTCGTCGAGTGCGTTCTCTATAAGGTTGCCCACAATGGAGCAGAACTCATCCTTATGCATCTTCTCGGGCAGGTCACGCATATAGGTCTCATCGTTGATTATAAGCTTGACCTTCTTCTCGCTGGCCTTGTTGCACTTGGAGAGCAATAGTCCTGCAACGCTGGGCTCCTTTACCTTGGAGCCGATGATACCTATAAGCTTCTGGCTGGTCTTGGTGGCCTGGGATATGAAGTCTATGGCCTCCTGATACTCCTCAAGCTGAATAAGCCCCGATATAGTGTGGAGCTTGTTCATGAACTCGTGGTTCTGGGCCCGCACCTCACCCATGAGCATACGCATGCCTGTAAGCTCCTCGGCCCTCTGCTTTACTATAGTAAGGTCCTCCATGCTGGCAATTACACCTATGGTCTGCCCCAAATCAGGCTCCTTCACCACATGGAAGCGGAAAAGGATGGTGTTCCCGGCCGAAACTCTAATCTCACGGGACTGTATGTTCTCGCCCTTATCGATAATCTCAAGGAAAGGCTCCTTGAAAAAGTAGTTCTTGACATTGGTGCCGATAGCGCTGTCATCCAGCTGCAGAAGGCTTTTTCCTGCCGCATTCAGGAGTATGATCTTTCCCCTGTTGTCTGTGTATATGATCCCCACCTTCAGGTTATCCAGCACCATCTGCTGCTGACCTATAAGGAAGGCAACCTGCTTCGGGGAATACCCGAAATAGATGTACTTGTGGTAGATGAGGTGGAGAATATATGCAAAGAGACCCAGAATAAAGACTAAGATCGCTATGTTCAGATACAGCATGGACACCCTGTAAAAAAAATCCCACGGTACCGGATAAGCCGGCACCATGGGTTATTGCGCTTACCTACGCCTCAGCGGATCACATCATGCCGCCCATGCCGCCCATTCCTGGGTTCATGGCTGGTGCAGGTGCTTCCTTGGAAGGAATATCAGTGACTACGCACTCTGTTGTAAGAAGCAGGCTTGCGATGGAAGCTGCGTTCTGCAGTGCAGACCGGGTAACTTTCGCAGGATCGATGATTCCGCTCTTAACCATGTCCACCCATTCCATCTTGTTGGCATCGAAGCCTACGCCCTTCTTGGATCCCTTAGCCTTCTCGGCGATAACTGCTCCGTCCAGTCCTGCATTCTCTGCGATCTGGCGGATAGGCTCCTCAAGAGCTCTCTTTACGATATTGAAACCTACTTTCTCGTCAGCTGTAAGGTCGTCTGTCTTTGTCTTCTCAAGTGTCTGCACAACCTGGATAAGGGTTACACCGCCACCTGCGATAACGCCTTCCTCGATAGCTGCTCTTGTAGCAGAGAGAGCATCCTCTACTCTGTGCTTCTTCTCCTTGAGCTCTACCTCGGTAGCAGCACCTACATTAATAACTGCAACACCGCCTGCCAGCTTAGCAAGCCGCTCCTGCAGCTTCTCGCGGTCGTAGTCAGATGTTGTGTCAGCAATCTGTGCCCTGATCTGAGCGATCCGGTCCTTGATATCGGAAGCAGCACCACCGCCGTTGATGATTGTGGTGTTCTCTTTCTCTACCTTTACTGTCTTTGCCTTTCCAAGCATGTCGAGTGTAGTGTTCTCAAGCTTGAGTCCCAGCTCCTCGGAGATAACCTGGCCGCCTGTAAGGATTGCGATATCCTCAAGCATAGCCTTTCTTCTGTCGCCGAAGCCAGGAGCCTTTACTGCAACTGCGTTGATTGTGCCACGGATTGTGTTTACAACCAGGGTTGCCAGAGCCTCGCCCTCTACATCCTCTGCGATGATAAGGAGCGGCTTGTTGGCCTGAACTACTTTCTCAAGCACTGGGAGAAGATCCTTCATGTTGGAGATCTTCTTGTCAAAGATAAGGATGAATGGGTTCTCGAGCACTGCTGTCATGTTGTCGCGGTTGGTTGCGAAGTATGGGGAGAGGTAGCCTCTGTCGAACTGCATACCTTCCACAAAGTCGATTGTCGAGTCGATGGTCTTGGACTCCTCTACTGTGATTACACCGTCTTTTCCGACTTTATCCATAGCATCGGCAATCTGGTTACCGATCTCCATGTCGTTGTTTGCAGAAATAGCTGCAACCTGTGCGATCTCAGCCTTGTCCTTGATAGTCTTGGCTGATTTCTTTATCTCTGCTGTAGCAATTGCAACTGCCTTGTCAATTCCCCGTTTGATCTCCATAGGATTGATTCCGGCTGCAACACTCTTGATTCCTTCTTTTGTAATTGAATAAGCAAGTACTGTTGCAGTTGTGGTACCATCACCTGCAACATCGTTTGTCTTGGTGGCAACTTCCTTGACCAGCTGGGCACCCATATTCTCATACGGATTCTCAAGCTCAATCTCTTTTGCAACAGAAACACCGTCCTTGGTCACTGTAGGAGCACCGAACTTCTTGTCCAAGAGGACACATCTACCTTTTGGTCCCAATGTAACTTTAACTGCATTGGAAAGCTTCTCAACACCTGCGAAGAGCTGTTTTCTGGCTGCTTCGTTGAATTCAAGCTGTTTTGCCATAGTAATTAACCCCTTTATGATTAATAAAATTGTTTTCTTTTTCTATAAGATACTAATATTGTGGGAAATCATCAACAGTAAATGAAAATATTTTTTATAGCTTTCATCGGATTTCACCGGTGAAGATTTCCTTGACTGTGCCGTCTGGGAGTTTTATGAGCATCTGACCATATCCCCCAATGCCTGAGAGTATGCCTGTGACTATGGTGCCAGAGTCAGCAAGACCATCCAAAACTGTGATATTTTCATTATTTTTATAAAGTATGCTTTGAAAATCTTTTATCCAATCAGAGTTTTTTAAGTTCAGCATAAATTCTTTTATCATTTCTTTCAGGAGCTCTTCCCGGTCGGCAACCCTGCCTGAGACCATTTTCACCGAGCATGCTTTCCTTCTGTAGGATGGATCGAACTGCTTCTGAAGGAGGTTGATCCCGATGCCGCAGGAGATGTAATTGTCTATGCACTCTGTGTAGATGCCTGATATTTTTGCCCCTTCCACAAGCACGTCGTTGGGCCACTTGACCTGGCATTCTATGCCGTACAGCCTCTTAAGGCATCTGGCTGTGACATAGCCGGCATAGAGGGGAAAGCTTGAGATGGGGAATGCAACAGATTCTGTCTTGAAAAGGAAGGTTACCAGGAGGCTTTCCCCCTTGGGGCAGACCCAACGGCGCCCCTGCACCCGGCCCCGCCCCTGCTCCTGGTAGTCGGCGTATATGGCGGTGCCGTCCTCAGGTTTCTGTGGAAGCAGATCCCGGGCTGCGTCCATAGTTGAGGAGACCGACTCCAGGTGGATAATCATGCTATTATTCCTCCTCCAAGCACTATGTCGCTGTCGTAGAAGACTGCGCTCTGCCCCGGTGTAATTACTGTTTTTTCTTTTAGAAGCACCTGTACGGTGCCGTCAGCCCGGAGCTCTGCGGTGCAGGGGTGGATGCCGGAGTTGTACCGAACCTTTACCCCTGCCTCCAGCGGCCCCTTGAAGCTGATGAACCAGTTAAGGTCCCTGACTGTGAACTCAGTCTGTCCCTGCTCCTCTTCACGCCCCACTATGACGCGGTTCTTCTCAGGTATGACCTGGGTCACATACCAGGGGCCGCTCCCCAGTCCCAGCCCTTTCCGCTGGCCTATTGTGTAGTGGATGTAGCCGCGGTGTAGCCCCAGTCTGTTCCCTTGGGTGTCGTATATGGAGCCAGGCTTGTACTGCTTGCCTGTGTACTGTTCTATGAAATCGCCGTAGGAGCCTTCGATAAAGCAGATATCCTGGCTCTCCTTTACGTTGCTGGATGGCATGCCCAAAGCTTGAGCCTCTTTCTTGACATCTTTCTTAAGCTTGTCCCCGAGGGGGAAGATGCAGCGGGCCAGGAGCTCCTTCGGAAGCCTGTAGAGCATATAGCTCTGGTCCTTGGAAAGGTCCCTGGCCCTGGCAAGAAAGAGAGAGCCGGCGCGCTCAACCAGGCGCACGTAGTGGCCGGTGGAGTAATAGAGCTGGTCGCCCGGCTCCAGGATGCCGTCCTTGGTAAGGGCCTCCTTAAGCTTTTCGTAGAAAAAGGTGAACTTGATGGTCTGGTTGCAGATTACGCATGGATTGGGTGTAAGACCGTGGAGATAGTCTTTTACGAAAGCCTTAGCCACCTGCTTGTTGAACTCGTCCGAGACATCGAGGCAATAGAATGGGATATTCTCCTTGCAACAGAGGGTCCTGGCCCGGTCGATAACCTCGGGGCTTGAGCACTTTACGCCGTGCCACACCACATGGTTGGCGCCAACTATTGTCTCCCAATCCTTCTTTAGATATTCAAGGGCCATGGAAGAGTCCACTCCACCACTCATTCCAAGGGCTATAACCTTTTTCATGGTCATAGTATACAATTTTTCAAATTGATTGTAAAATAGTTATATGAATGATGAGATAATCATAAAGGCCACCGACTCCATAAACCGCATCCTGTTCCAGAACAATTACAGAGGCCAGCCTAAGATTGCCATCATTCTGGGTTCAGGTCTCGGCCCCCTTACAAGCCAGGTTCAGATAGATGTGCAGATTCCTTACAAATCTATTCCCCACTTCCCTGTCTCCACCGCCCCTGGCCATATAGGCCGTCTTATTTTCGGCAAGCTTGAGGGCAAGGATGTGGTACTTATGGACGGCCGCTTCCACTTTTACGAAGGCTACGACGGCCAGGATATCGCTATTGTGCTCCGTACTCTCAAGGTGCTGGGAATCAACTACCTTATTCAGACCAATGCGGCCGGCGGTATAAACAAGGAGTTCAAGCCCGGAGACTTCATGCTCATCACCGACCATATCAACCTTTCAGGCACCAACCCCCTTATAGGGAAGAACAACTCAGACTTCGGCCCACGTTTTCCCGATATGAGCGAAGCATACGACAAGACACTCCTTAATCATGCCCGCACTGCGGCACAGGAGCTGGATATTGACCTAAAGGAAGGGGTCTACATATGGTTCATGGGACCAAGCTACGAGACACCGGCTGAGATCCGCATGGCCAGGATTATGGGAGCCGATGCCGTAGGTATGTCCACTGTTCCCGAGACTATACTGGCAGTCCATACAGGACTCAAGGTGCTTGCTATCTCTGTAATATCAAACCTGGCCGCCGGTGTATCTGATGTTCCGCTGGATGAGAACGAGGTTCTGGTGCAGGCCAATGCAAAACGTCATATTTTTGCCGATTTTGTAAGGAAAATAATCTCAAAGATTAATTAATATATCCGATAATAGTATTATGAAAAAGAATATTATTGTCGTATACGCTGTATCGGCGCTGGCTATTTTTTTGCTCCTCACAACTCTTTTCACAATTAGACTGTATGGAATCCAGAAAGCGAATTCCCAACGTGGGGATGATATGTTCGGACAGATGAGCAAGGTGATCCGCAACGGATATCTTGCAGGAGACCGGTTCTTCCCTGCTTTCAGCAAGAACGTAAAGGCGCTCTTCAACTACGACAGGAGACTTCAGTCTCTGGTCATCAAGAACAAGGATAATGATGTCCTCTATTACTACTCTGCAAATCCGGATGCAGTACAGTTCTACCCTGACAGGAACGAGGCGAAATACACAACAAGCCGCAACTTCATGCTCTACAAGGGCCCTGTAAAAGTTACTGCAACACCACCGGTTCTCAATATAGAGATTCTTTATAAGATTTCCGATCGTTCACAGGCTGTATATATCTTCAAGGCTCTTATAGTCTACACCCTTGTATTCATAATCATCACTGCAGTCGCATTGGTTTTCTCATCAAGCAAGGGCTTTAAGTTCAAGCTCAGGCCAGCCAAGGCTGCTGCTGCCGAAGAAGCTGTACCGGAGATTGAGCCGGAAGAGGAAGCTGATGATAAACAGGTGTCATACTATGAGCCTGCTGCCGAGCCTATAGCTGTGGAGGAAGAGCCTGTTCCATTGAGTTCTGATCATAAGCCTACCGACTTCGGCTTTGCCGATTATAAATTCTTCGACATAGCACTCACCGACTGCATCACCGAATCTATCTCCCTTAAGAAGGATCTGGTGCTTGCAGAGTTCAAGTTCACCGCTGTACCAGGCTCTGACCTCTGGAAGCTGGCCGGAGAGGTTGCAACAGAATGCTTCACACTCAACGACCTGCGCTTTGCAGTATCAGAAGACAAGTTTGCAGTAATATTCCCTGACAGAGATCTCCACGAAGGCCTTGCACTCTGCCAGAACTTTGCTAAATCCTTCAGCGTAATGTCAGGAAAGAATATTCTCTATGCAGGCCTCTCATCCAGAAACGGAAGGGAGATGGATGCCGAGCGGCTTATGACCGAGACAAAGGCTGCCCTCTTCAAGTGCACAGACGAAGAGAATATAGTAGCTTTAGAGACAGATCCTGAGAAATACCGGGACTTTATCTGCAGCAAAGGCTGATCAAGGATAGAGGAAATCCTCTATTTTCAAACATATCCTATCTGATGATGTGATATCTCTCCTGGTCTCCGGGAGAGAATTCAAGAAAATCTTACCGTAAAATTTAGATAATATCCGGGTGTCGGTGATGAGAATCACCCCCCGGTCGCTTTTCCGCCTAATAAGGCGTCCAAAGCCCTGACGAAGCTTGATAACTGCCTCGGGCAGCGAATATTCCATGAATGAGTTGCCTCCGTTCTTCTCTATCAGCTCCATCCTTGCCTTGATCACAGGATCGGAAGGAACCTTGAACGGGAGACGGCAGATTATGAGTACAGAGAGCGATTCTCCCGGTACATCAACCCCTTCCCAGAACGAGTCGGTTGCGAAAAGGACGCTGTTCTTGTTTATATTGAAGTTGCCTAAGAGCTTCTTGTTGTCGTCATCCCCCTGCTTGAACAGCGTGATACCTGCGTTGGAGAAATCGTCCCTGACAAGGTCGTAGACTGTCTTGAGCATGGAATATGAGGTGAAGAGAACCAGCCCCTTCCCCTCTGATATGATAAGCACATTCTTTATCAGATCTGAAAGCTTCTGACTGTAGTCGGCGCTCTTGGGCTCCGGCAGGTCAGAAGGAACAGAGAGAAGCACATTCTTCTTATACTCAAACGGAGAGTCGAAGATAAACCGTGCGACAGGTCTCTCTACATCATGCAGTCCTATGCGGGTGGCGTAGAACTCGAAGCTCTTGTTGACACTTAAAGTGGCAGAGACCAGGACCACATTGGAGAGCTTGTTGAAGATAATCTCACGCAGAGTCTCGGAGACAGAGAGAGGTGCTATGAACAGAGATGAATACTTCTTCCCTTTCTCGATATAGTTGATGCAGGTCTCCTGGTTTGCGATAAAGTCGTTGAGCATGCTTATTATGCCGCTCAGCTTGTTCTTTACTATGGAGGTCTCGTACATCCGCTTGTCGTTCTTGACCTCCTTGTCCGGAATCTTGGAAAGCTCTTCGTGAATATCAGTTATTATGTTGAAAAGATCGTTCAGCTCGTTCCGCAGGTTGCCTACTGCCCCATAGATATCGGCTGTGTTTATCGCCTCGCTCCGCATATCAAGCACCGATGAGTTGTCGTTCATAAGCACATTGGCCTGTATAACTTTCTCAAGGTCGTCAGTCCTGCTTATGATAACTGCTATCTGCTGGGGTATGCTCTCAAGCTTGGCCTTCTGTTCTGTATAGTAGCTCCAGAAGCGGTAGATGCCGAAGATACGGTCCTTGACCCGCCTGTAGATCTGGTGCATAACCTTCAGGATATACCCTTTGTTCACGCTCTGAGAGAAGTATGAGGTGGCTGCGTTCTCAAGGTTGTGTGCCTCGTCGAATATAACCCGTGAATAGTTTGGCAGGATACTGGTGCCGTTGAAGTCATCCTCCATCCTCGCCTCCATATCGGAGAAAAGGAGATGGTGGTTAACCACTATTATGCTGGCTCCTGTTGCCTCTTTCCTTGATCTGATGACAAAGCATCTGTCGCGGTAAGGGCACTTTATCCCAAGGCAGCTCTCGCTTTCGGAGCAGATGTCGCTCCAGAGCTCCCATGAAGGAAAGAAGGAAAGGTCGCTCCGCTCCCCTGTCTTTGTGACCTCAAGCCACTTCTCTATAGCCTTGAAATCTGCCTCGTTGTCAAAGAGGCCGGCCTCCTGCAGCCTGTCGTTGAAACGCCTCAAGCAGATATAGTTCTGCCTTCCCTTGACCAGCACAGCCTTCAGTTTGCTCCCCAGAAGTTTCTGAATAACAGGGATATCCTTCTCCAGAAGCTGATGCTGCAGGTTTATGGTGCCTGTGGAGATAATGACACGCTCCTTGTTCTGCTCGGCCCATTTAAAGGCAGGAATAAGGTATGCGAAGGACTTGCCGACACCTGTTCCGGCCTCGGCTATAGTGATATTGTCTTTATTGAAAGAGCTGCAGACTGCCTTGAGGAAATCTATCTGCTGGGGCCTTGACTCATAGTTCTCTACGCTCTGGGAGAGGGCTCCGCCATCCTCAAGATATCCAGCAGTCTCCTCTATAACCAGCGGCTGAGTCTTTGTGCGTCTTATAATCTCGGCCACCACATAGAGTCTGGTGGCCTGGTTGTCTATTATGTATGCCCCTATCCCGTGGCGTCCAAGGCGGCCTGCGACATCCAGATCTGCCTCACTGGGCTTAAGATAGCCGTTGGGATGGTTGTGGATAAGTACATCGCCGAAATCTATGACAGACTCGATTACCGGAACAGTATCTTCCTTTCCTCTGGCCGCCAGTATAATCTCGTCCACAATGCCATCTTTGTTGGCCTTTCCGGAAAAGAGAACCTCGTTGCCCTCGGCCTCCTCAATGGAAGTCCTGAGGAACCGGATCATCTCGGGGGTGAAGTAATCTTCAATTCTCTGCATATTCGTCCAGCTTGCGGTGCAGTGTCTTCCTTCCTATCGCAAGCACTTCGGCAGCCTTGCTCTTGTTTCCCTTGCACATATCCAGAGTTGCCATTATCAGTGTCTTCTCGGCATTGTCCAGCGATGTGCCTAGCCTTATCTTTACATAGTTGTCACCTGCCTCCTTGCGCATTGCGAAAGGAAGGTCTTCAACTGTAAGAATATTGCCTCGGCACATAATCACAGCGTTCTCCATGCAGTTCTGGAGCTCTCTGATATTGCCTTTCCACGGATGATTATAGAGAATTGCCATAACCTTTGAGTCCATGGCAGTTATCTCCTTGTTGTTCTCCTTGGCAAACTGATTCATGAACGCTGTGGCCATGAGGAGGATATCCTCCTTGCGCTCTCTGAGCGGCGGTATATTGATATTGACCACATTGAGCCGGTAGAAAAGGTCTTCCCTGAAGTTTCCCTTCTCAACCTCTTCCTGCAGGTTCCTGTTGGTTGCAGAGATGATGCGGACATCAACCTTGATGGTCTCCTCGCCTCCAACCCGCTCGAACTCCCGCTCCTGAATTATACGGAGCAGCTTTATCTGGACATTCTGGTTTATCTCGCCGATCTCGTCCAGGAATATAGTGCCTTTGTCAGCCAGCTCGAATTTTCCTTTCTTGCGGGCAATAGCACCGGTGAACGCCCCTTTCTCGTGGCCGAACAGCTCGCTCTCTAAAAGCCCCTCTGCCAGAGCTGCGCAGTGCACCTTTATAAAAGGCTTGTCCCGGCGGTCAGAGAGGGATTGGATTGCATCTGCTATAACCTCTTTTCCTACACCGCTCTCGCCTGTGAGGAGGATGGAGGCCCTGGTTCCTGCAACCTGCTCCACAGTCTCCATTATCTGGCGCATCTTGGGGCTTTTCCCGATGATCATATTGCTGGAGGCCTTCATCTTCTCGACCTGGGCCTGGAGCTCGTTGTGCTCAAGGATAAGCTGCCTGGTGGAGAGAGCCCGCTTTATTATGAGGAAAAGGTGGTCCAGGTTGAGGGGCTTGGTCATGAAGTCGTAGGCTCCGTTGTGCATGGTCTCAACTGCTGTCTCTATAGTTCCATGGCCGGTCAGGATTATGACAGGAATATTCTTATAGTTTGCAGTTATATTCTTGAGGAGCTCCTCCCCAGTCATCTCGGGCATCTTAAGGTCTGTGATCACCAGATCGACCTCTTTTGATGCAATTATCTTAAGCGCCTCAAGGCCGTTTCCCGCCTCGTACACATTGTAGCCTTCGTCGGCAAGCCCCATGGCAAGGCCTCTGCGGATATTCATCTCATCATCTGCAACCAGGATATTGAACTTCATTTTGTCTCCCATTCAATCTGTTTGATCTCTTTTTCCATACGCGGCAGTGTTATGCGGAATGTGGTGCCTGACCCCTGCCGTGAGTTGACACCTATATCTCCACCCATTCCCCTGATTATCTTGTAGACCAGGGTAAGCCCTATTCCTGTGCCGCTCTTCTTGGTGGTGAAGTACGGGTCGAATATCTTGGTAAGGTTCTCGGGCTTTATTCCTGCTCCTGTGTCAGCTACAGAGAGAATCACATAGTCGCTGTTCTTCTCGGTCGATATAGTGAGGAAGCCGCCCTCTGTCTCCTTCATGGCATCCCTGGCATTGCTGATCAGGTTGGCAAGAACCTGGCGCATGAAACCGCGGTCCAGCATAAGGTATGGGAGGTTCTCCTCAAGCTCAAGCTTAAGCTTGATATTATGCTGCTCCAGGTCTGGAATCATAATCTCGACAGCATCCTTTATTATCTGGTTCAGATCCTCCTCCTGCAGGCTGGCATTCCGTGGCCGCACAGTGGAAAGGAAGTCAACAACAATATCGTTAAGCCGCTCCACCTCTCCCTTGAGCACTTTAATTTTAGATATAAGGCTCTCTCTGCAGGAGTCCACATTCTCAAACGACTCCGGTTTCTGGAGCTGTCTCTCCATAAGCTGCAGGTATATGCTCATGCTTCCAAGCGGATTCTTGAGCTCGTGGGCAACACCTGCTGTAAGGGCTGTAAGGGATGCAAAGCTCTCATCCCTCTTCTTCTCGCTCTTCTCCCTCTCCCGCTCTGTGACATTGGCAATGTTGATGATATGGCCTCTCTTGCCCGATGAATGCTGGAGCATGGAGACAGTGACCTCGAGGGAGAAGTTCTTTTTCTCTATGCTGGTCTCGAAGATCCTGGAGGTGCGGCTTTTACCCTCTGACACAGTAGTACGGATAAATTCTGAAATATCCTTACGGACAAAGATATCCCATACCAGAACATCAGAGAGCTCAGGCTTCTTAAGCCGCACAAGGTTTGCAAGATAACGGTTTAAGAAGACAACCTTGTGGTCCTGGTCTGATACAGCAACACCTGTCGGAAGAGCATCCAGAACCATGATCATCATGTCATCGTCCTCGGATATATTCTTAAGAAGATCCTCATAGATCGCAACCTTCTCCTCCGGCGCCAGATTCTGGGTTCTTCTGAGTGCTGCAGTGATAAAGTTCCTCATAACTGCCCTCCCTCGTCATACAGAAGGTATTCGAACAAAAGCTGCGGATTCATATTCAGGCTCTCGAAATCAAACCAGATCTGGTTGAGCCTGCGGCATAGGAAATCAAGTTTATGGACAGAGGCAAAGGTGGCGCCCGAAAGAGCTCCCCTGGCCTTTTCCAGAAGCTTCTCCATGAACACTTTCACCGATTCCCCTTTTATCTCTTTAAGATGTTCCTTAAGCTGATTCTTAGCCTCATCTGACCTGACTTCTGCCAAATAATATGAAAGAAACTCTGATGCCAGATCTGAGAGGATCTCCACATCGGGATCAAAGCTGTCGAAGTAGCTGGAGATAGAGCTGAAAGCCCCGCTGTTCTCTCGGAAGATAAGGCTGAGTACTTTTGAATCCTCCTCCGGTGTGCGCTCCTTGAGCGGATAGCTCCTTAAGCGGGACCTGATGGTAGGGATAATCTCTCCTGTGCGGGATGAAAGGAATATGAAGAAACAGTTCTCAGGAGGCTCCTCAAGAATCTTGAGCATGCTGTTCCTGGCGCTGTCGTTCATCTTCTCGGCATTCTCTATTATGACAACCTTGCGGCTCTCGGTAGTGCTGGTGTGCGCCCAGAATGTGACCTTTCTTATCTGGTTCACTGGGATGGTGGAAAGGTTTATCTCCTTGGCCAGGTCGGCCGCATTATCCACAATTCCATCCAGAACCTTCGGTTTTATCGGGGTTGAGATATCTTCCGGGTCTATTCCGGAGAGGGCCTCCTCAAGATATGCCAGAAGCGGCTGAACCTTCTTGAACTTGGTCTCTTTCTCGTCGTAGAAGACAGGGTCAAAGCGCCTTAAGAGCTTCCGTACGCTGCGGAGAAATAGGTAGCGGCTGTAAATCTGGTCGTTTGCATTCAGAAGCTGGTGAGCAACCGAGATCTCCTCCATAAAGTTGTCGCTTCCTAAAAGGAGGGTGTCGCTCTGGATAAGAAGCTTCTGGCTGCGGCAGCTTGAGCACCTGCAGTTCCAGCTTCTGTCCCCTCTGCAGGTCAAGGCGCGGGCAAGCTCCAGAGCCAGGGTAAGCTTTCCTGCATACCGGGGCCCTTCTATGAGGATGGAGCCTGGAAGCCTGTTGTCAGCAACCTGCTCCTTCAGAAGCCCTACTGTCTGTCTATGCCCTATTATATTCTCAAACATTCTTCTTTATCACTCCCGGCAGATCCTTGATCTTATCCAATTCAAGCTCTTCCAAATGCAGATGAACATTGAGGAAATCCCTGGCATATTTGGCAACAACACTCTCATCCAGGAACGACATTCCTGCCTTGAACTTGAACCTATAGATAAGGAACACAACAATAAGGATGATCACAGAAGTCTCAAGAAGACCCCATACAAAGCCCAGAAGACGGTCAAGGCTGTTCATCCTTATGGCCTCGATCGCGTTGTGCAGCAGCAGCTCAAGCAGTTTTACAATAATGTATGTGCCAATAAAAATGAGGAAGAAAGCCACAAGGGGCCTGAAGGTGTCGCTCTTTATCATATCCTTGAGGAGTGAAGCCACCTGGTTCTGGAACGCAAGGGCAGCTATAAGCCCCAGAATCAGGGCAGCCATGGACATGAACTCAGAGATGAACCCTCTGAAGAATCCCTTGATGACAAAAAATAAAGCGATAAGGAGAAATAAAAGGTCGGCAAAATTCATATTCAATCCTTCTTTATAAGTGTGACAATTTGACACGCAATAGAGGCGGCCGAGTCTCTTTTGGCCATCTGGGCCATTTTGACACTAAGGGCTGCACCCCGTTCAGTTCCAACTATACTCTCAATCTCGGCCAGCAGATCCTGACTTTTGATTGTATCGTCCATAAGGACAGCAGCTGCATTCTGCTCCTTGAAATAGAGGGCATTCATAACCTGGTCCCCTCTGGTGCCGCTGCCCCGCAGAGGAATCAGCAGGGCAGCTCTGCCCACGGCAGAAAGCTCCCACAGGGAGCCGGCACCAGCACGTGTTATGACCAGGGAAGCGGCAGCAATTACATCGGCTATCTCATCCTTTATGAAAGGAATCTGAACATAGCCCGGCACATCAGGCTTTCCAATGGTAGAGTTTGCACCCACCTGATGGGCTACATAGTACTTTTCTGCCAGAGGTCTGCGGATATCCCAGATAAGCTGGTTTATCTCGCCGCTTCCCTGGCTGCCCCCGACTACAAAGATAAGTGGCTTCTTACCGTCAAAGCCCAGGAATGCAAGCCCTTTGCCCGAGTTACCATTATAGAACTGGCTCCGTACCGGGTTGCCCACAACAACACATTTGTCCCTGTATTTGGGCTTGATATATTTCCGGGTCTCCTCCACAGAAAGGAGTATTTTCTTAGAGAAAACTGCATTGATTTTGGTTGCAAGACCGGGGGTATAATCAGACTCGTGTGTGATTACAGGGATCCCTAAAAGCTTTCCAGCCAGAACCGGAGGAACGCTTACATACCCCCCTTTTGAAAAGATTATTTCAGGGTGTACTTTTAAAAGTATGCAAAATGCCTGTATAAATCCAAGTGTAATTTTAAAAATATCAGTAAAATTCTGCCAAGAGAAGTATCGTCTCAGCTTGCCTGACAGGATTCCCTTGAACTCGATTCCAGCCTCATCGACCAGTTTTTTCTCCATCCCGGAGGTGGATCCTATCCAGATAAAGTCTTCTTTTTTGTAATTATATTGGGAACAGAGAGCTTCGATTACAGAGATGCCTGGAAAAACATGTCCTGCTGTCCCTCCCCCAGTAAAACAGATTTTTCTACTCATGTGTCAATTTTACCCACTTTTCGGCTTTTTGTAAATCCTCAAAAAGCTCAATTTCTGCACCAAATACCCAGCCTTCAATTCCCTCGAAACGGATCATGTACCAGAAGTCCTCCTGGCCATCTATCATCTCCTTGTCTCCGGTCTTGGTGAATATCTCGAAGATATTGCCGTGCCACAGCATATCAAGGGACTTGGAGCCCTGGTCTGGGTTCTCCTTTACCCTCAGGTAATCCCCTTTCGGAGTGCCATAGGAGTAGCTTGTGACCAGATCTGATGACAATGGGAGCCGGATATCGGGGAATTCTGCGTTGCGGGAGCTTCCCTTGCAGCCGGCAAGTACGAGAAATACAGAAATCATGAGTAAAATCTTTCTCATAACATCATACTAAATCAATTATTTAAACTTGACAACCGAAAGAACAGGAAACTATACTTGTCTTAATATGAACATCATCATCGGCCACTCAAACACTGACTTAGACTGTCTTGCTTCAATGATTACAGCGCAGAAGCTTTATCCTGGATATGAAATGGTGCTGAGCAATCTGCTCAATCCCCTCACAGGCAATGTCGTCTCCTTCTATATAACAAAGCTCTCATTCATTCGTCCTGATGACCTGAAGAACCAGCAGATAGAGAACATTGTCGTGGTGGACACACGCTCGGTCAACCGGGTTAAGGAATACTTCGCCAATATCGGCCATGTGGAGGGAAAGATAGAGATATTCGACCATCACCCCACCGATGGCTCTGATATTCCGGGAGCCCAGCTCTCCTTTGTGGGAAACGGAGCAAACACATCGACCATGGTGCTTAAACTGATGGAGAGAGGAATTAAGCTTGATGCTGATGAAGCTACCATCGCCCTGACAGGGATATTCTCAGACACCCAGAACTTCACCACCGATTCTGTCACTCCCGATGATTTCAAGGCTGCCTCCTATCTTGTCAGCCAGGGTGCTTCGATGAAGCTTGCAAGGTTCTTCCTGCAGCCCTTGAAGAACGACTACCAGATATCCTATTTCCATTCCCTTCTGAACTCTCTTGATTTCCACAACCTTAAAGGGCATGAGGTCGGGGTCAGCTTCATGGATCTTCCTAAGAAGGTGAATGGGCTTGCTGCCGTGGTGGAGCAGGTTTTCTCGGTCGAGAAGGCTGATGCCATATTCTCCATGTTCCATTTCCAGTCTGATGATTCAACATCAATAATAGCAAGGAGCAGGAAGAAAGCAGTTCCTGTGAACAAGATACTATCTGTATGGGGCGGCGGAGGCCACGAGAAGGCTGCCTCTGCCACAATAAAGAAGACAGGCGACATCAATGTGCCGATGGCATTGAAAGCTGAGCTGTTAAAGCTTCCTCCTGACCGGACCGCAGAGAGCATCATGACCAAGCCTGCCAAGTCCATTCCTGTCAATGTGACTGTGGAAGAGGCAAAAAGAAGGCTCCAGGAGATAGACCATACAGCGGCACCTGTGGTTGACAGCGATGACAGGGTTGTAGGGATGATGGGAAACAAGAATATCCGCAACGCCGAGAAGGCAAACAGCATGGGAAGCCCTCTCAAGACCTACATGAACACAAAGGTGATCCTGATAAAAGCATCGAATACAATGCGCGAAATAGAGAAGATATTCCTTGAGAACAAGTTCAATCATATGCCTGTGGTGAATGATGATATGAAGCTTGTGGGAATAATAACCAGAAAGGATTTCCTGAAGGCTATCCACGAGGAGGATGAGCTGGCCGAACTGCTTCAGACCCGCTGAAGAACAAGGATGACATGATGGGTCTTCCACTCGACCCCATTCTCTCCTATAAGTGATTCAAGCGCTTTCTTTATCTTCTCACACAGCTTAGGCTCGGATGCAAGGGCTTTTCCGTAGGTTCCCTGATTATCGCTGTCAAGCCAGTTCTCGATATCCTTCTGGGTGATGTAGCGCCTTTCTGCAAGATCTTTGTTATGGGAATGAACCAGGAAACCTGCTCCTGCAGCCGCGCTCACCAGATCATCGCTGTTCCAGCCCATCAGAGGGCTTTCCTCATACAGTTTATTCTCCAGAGCAGTTAGCTTTTTCCGTTCTGTCTCCTTGAGATATGGAGCAACAATCTGGGAAAGCCTGGTGCACCGGCTTGGGATAATCTCTGAAAGGACAGCACTGCCATCCTTCTCAAGAAGTGAGTGAATGCGCTTGAAAACCTGCGTCTTATCGGCTCTGGTGGCTGTGTTCCGCCCGATTATGCAGTCAAAGAGCATGCTGTGCTCTTTTGCGAAAGTCTCAAGTGTTCCCTGTACAGCAACCGGGCGTTCCACCTCCGGCAGCACCGAAGGATAATTGATGAAGTAATCCAGGTCTGACGCTTTCTCCATAAGGACAAATACACCGCCCTCAGGGGTACGCCTGGAGGCTTCCCATGCCAGAAGACCTTTGTCATTCCCAGGAATAAGCACCTTATGATGCCTTAAAAGCTTTGCGCTTGCAAAAAGCTCGTCCCTGATGGCGGAGAGAACTGTATTCTTCTCACCTGCAGTACGGCGGAACCATGCGTTCTTGCTTTTGTCGTCCGGCGAGAAAGTGAGGATCTCACCTGTGCTTTCTTCTGTATCCAGCTGCGCCTCAAGCTGAACCTCACGCCGTCTGGAGAGCTCCTTGGCAATCTCCCCTTCGTAGCCGATATTGCTCGGGGTATAGAACACCTTTCCTTTGAGGCTTGAGGGCAGATACTGCTGGGCCACCCAGTGATCCTTGAATGCATGCGGATACTTATACCCTTCTCCATGGCCGAAGCTCTCTTTATCACGTGATGCATCCTTGAGGTGGGAAGGGACATCGTACTGTTTCTCCTTCTGGACAAAATCAAGGGCATCATAGTAGGCGTATGTAGTGTTTGTCTTTTTACAGGATGTAAGATACAGCGCTGCATGGGCAAGGAAGAACTGCCCCTCCGGCATTCCGACACGGTCAAAGGCCTGTGCGCAGGAGACAACAACACCAAGTGCATAAGGATCAGCCATTCCCACATCCTCGGAGGCCTGAATCATCAGACGGTTCGCGCAGCCGCACCTCGCCCAGCTTGGAGAAGCCATTCAGCTTACGCACAGCTTTTTCCTTCAGGGCAAAACGCTGGCAAATGTCACGCAGCGCTTCCCCGTCTTCGGCCACGATGTACTTGTCCAGACCGGCAGGTGCCGCCTTCTTCTTGGCCTGCAGATACACCACCTCGCCTGCCGTGAGCCGACGGTCCTTCCTGGCGTCGTTGAAGCTTAGGATTTCGCATTTGAAAAGGTGGTAGGACTTGGCCAGCGAAGCATAGGTCTCCCCTTCCGAGGCATACACGAACGGAACGCCGTTCTTGGCATACAGCTGCCGGCTCAGGGAGAAACGGTACAGCTCGTCGGCCTTCATGTTCACGGCACTGGCCGATGAAGCGGACACCAGCACAGGCTCCTCTATCTTGAGGGGCGGAGGCGGGAGTTCAACCTCTTCGGCCGCACTCAGGGTATCGAAGCGGGAAAGATTGTAATCCTCTATATATTTGATAAGCTTGGAGGCATAGGCAGGGTCTGTGGCATAGCCGGCCTGCTTGAGCCCGTAGGCCCAGCCCTTATAATCCGTGCGGTCCAGGTCGAAGAGGAACTTGTAGCGGTCGCTGTAGCGCAGGAAATCCGAATGGTCGCGGAAGCTTTCTTCGGCCGATTTATAGCTGCGGAAGCACTCGTTCCGGCGGTCGTCATCGGCCCGCATGGTGGCTCCCTTCCAATTGGAATGGCATTTGATGCCGAAGTGGTTGTTGCCCTGAGTGGCCAGGGTAGAACGGCCGAAACCGGATTCCAGCAGGCCCTGCGCAAGGGTAATGCTGGCCGGAACGCCGCTGCGGTGCATTTCCGCTACCGCCACGGGAGCATACTTGTCTATATACTGCTGCTGCACCGACTGGGCGCCTAGGGTAAACGCCAACAAAGCACAGAAAAGGGTAAGAATAACCTTCTTCATCTTGTACAACTTCTATACAAGATGCTAAGTTAATAAGAAAATCTCAGATTTCGTAAACATCGCCGTCGGATGCGGCGAAAGATTCCGGAAACAGCGTCCGGCATTCGGCCTCGTAGAGAGAAGCATCCGTGGTGCGGGAAGAATAATGGTCGATGACCAGCTTTTTCACGCCGGCGTCCAGGGCCAGCTGCGCGGCCTGGAGCGTGGTGGTGTGCAGGCGTTTGGCGGCCTGTTCTTCAAATTCGGCCAGGAAAGTGGTTTCG
>JAGCPA010000063.1 GCA_017642445.1 Spirochaetia bacterium | reverse complement strand
TGGGGCTGGTAGGCTTTGACAAGATAAACCAGCTGGCCGAATGCTTTGCCGACGGCTCTTCCACAAAGGCTCTTGAGATTCTGGACGATGTCCTTGCAAGCGGTGTGGCGGTGGAGCAGTTTGTAACCGAGCTGACAGAGTATTTCCGCAACATCCTCCTGATAAAGAGCAATGTGACCAAGGAAGCGGTGCTTGGTTATTCCAGTGCAGCTTTCTCCAGAAAAGTGATTGATACATTCTCTTCCTACCAGATTGAAGAGGCTCTTGGACTGGTGCTCCAGCTCTACAGGGATCTGCGCTATTCTTTAAGCCAGCGGTTTGAGCTTGAGCTTCTGATAACCCGTCTCTCCTCTATGAAGAACTTTGTCTCCAAGGCAGAGTTGGTGGAACGGCTTGAGGCTTTGAAAAAAGGCTTTGTCCCGGCAAAAGGGAAGAGTGCAATGAGTCAGCCTGCAGAACAGGAGCCAGCACCCGAGCCGGAGCGGGTACAGATGGATATCGCGGTTATAAAAAAGAGTGTTATCGCAAGCTTGAAAAAAGCGAATGAATTTTTCCTTGCCTCCTCTCTGGAGCGGACTGGAGCGTGGAGCATACAGAACGGAAAGATATCAATCCCATGCACCGACTCTTTCCAGGCCTTGAAGGTGGAGGAGGCTGCCCAGAAGATTGAATCAGCAGTTGCCGGAATAGCGGGACAGAATCTTGCTGTGGAGGTGCAGAAGCCGAAGAGCCAGGAATCTGCCGGCCAGGCATCTGAGGATGGCCAGACATCTGCTTCGGTGGAGATGGTGAAAAAAGTTTTTAAAGGCGAGATTGTCTGAAAAGGATAACATAATGAATTTTAATCCTATGGATATATTGAAGAATGCCTCTGCTATCCAGGCGCGGATGGAAGAGGTGAAGAAATCGATGGAGAACCTTTCTGTGAGCGGCTATGGCGGCGGCGATATGGTGAGGGTGGATATGAACGGCAAGATGGAGATCACCGACGTGAAGATCTCTCCCGACGCTATCGATGCCTCCGACCCGTCCATGACAGAACAGCTGGTCAAGGCTGCCTGCACCGATGCATATAACAAGATGAAGCAGAAGATAAATGAAGAATTCGGAAACTATCATTGATGTTCTTATAAAGAATTTCTCCTCGCTCCCAGGTATCGGGCGTAAAAGCGCAGCCCGGATTGTCTACCACCTCCTTAAGGAGGATTCTTTCTTTACCGACAACCTGTCCGACAATATAAAAAAGCTTAAAGAGACCATAAAGCCGTGCCCGGTCTGCGGCTGTTATACCGATGCCCATGAGTGCGGCATCTGCTCCGATGCCACCCGGAACAAAAAGCTTCTGTGTGTGGTGGAGAACCCCCAGGATATCGATATCATAGAATCTACCGGCGCTTTCGACGGCTACTACCATGTGCTTATGGGGCTTCTTTCCCCGATCGACGGCATAGGTCCCGAGAAGCTGAATGTCTATCCCCTTATAAGCCGGATAGAGAAAGGTGAGGTTGAGGAGCTGATTTTTGCCCTGAACCCATCTGTAGAAGGTGAAACCACTGCCCTCTATATCCAGAAGATGCTGGAGAACCGGGGTATCCACATCAAGGTTACCCGTCTTGCCTCAGGCCTCCCGGTGGGTGGAGACCTTGAGTATGTTGACCGTATGACTCTGACCCGTTCTCTCCTTGGTCGTACTTCAATCTGAGTATTATGCGGGCAAAAATCACATCTGAGACAAAGAAATTCATCATAGTCATGATAATAGTGGGGCTGGGAATGGCCGGCGATGCCATGATCTACTGCCTTCTGCCTGTGACTCCTGAAAGTTTCCATATCACTGTGTTCCAGATCGGAATACTCCTGTCGGTGAACCGGTTTGTCCGGATTGTCACTAACGAGATATCCACCTCTGTGGTGACCCGGCTCAACTCTGACAAGCCGCTGATTATCGCAGTTTGCCTCTCCACTTTCATTACCCTGGGATATGCGATTCCCTGGGGCTTCTGGTGGCTTCTGTTCCTGCGCATCCTGTGGGGCGGCTGCTTCTCGCTGCTCCGTATAGAAGGCTACATAGCTGCCCTGCGCTATTCCGACAGAGAGTCCTTGAGCCGCTATATGGCTTGGCACGAGACTATAAAAGGGCAGATCTACGGCATAATAACTATTATCTCCGGCGTTCTGGCCGACCTTATATCCCCACGTGCTGTTCCTGTGCTGCTGGCGGCCCTGACTGCGGCATGTCTCCTTTTCTTCAAGGGGGGCAGGGCAAACCTTATGGGTGTGGACGGAGCAGCGGTGGATACAGCACCCCGGGCCGGCCGTGGAAAGGTGAGCAACCCCAGGCTGCTTATCATTCTGGGCCTTGCAATCCTGGTATCAGCCACATTTGCCACCATGCTGGCCACCCTGCGGGGAAGGGCTATTGTAGACTACATTCTGCCCGGAGCCGGCATAGCGGTTGGAGCCGCCACCTTCGCGGCATTGTTCCAGGTGGCCGGTCAGATAGTCTCCCTCTCCGGCCCGGTGGTAGGGTATATTTGCGACAAGATAGGGCGCAGGAAAGCTTTTACAATCGTATTCTGTATCCAGATCTTCATAATCCTGACCCTGGCTCTGCTGAAGCTGTGGTACATAATGCTTGCCATGTTCATAGTGCAGCTTTTCTCAGGCTCTGCCTCCCAGATCCTGCGCACCTCTATCGCAGGGGAATATGCACGGGGCAATGAGCAGGCTGTCTTCATGAACCGGATTGCCACTTTCCAGGATATGGGAAGCGCCACCGGGCCGTTCCTAGGCTATGCCCTGTATGCTGGAACCGGCAACTTCCAGCTCATCGCACTTATAATGATTCCATGCCTTCTTATGTCGGTATTTGCCCTTAGAAAAATCGGCAAGGCAACTTGACAACAAGTATTGTGATATATATACTTCTCTTATCTTGCGCCCTTAGCTCAGCTGGATAGAGCAACTGCCTTCTAAGCCGTAGGTCAGAAGTTCGAATCTTCTAGGGCGTACTTGCCTCCCGATCGGGAGGCTTTTTTATTTAAGCATCTTTATCGCCAGGTCGGCGATAGTTATTCCGAACACAGCAGTCACAGGGGGATATGTCCCCAGTATGTTCCGCTCACGGCCCCGCTGGTACCGCTCATCCCCAGCCTCTTCCTCCGGAGCCTTGAGCGCCTCTGGGTCGGGCAGCTCGGTGGAGTATACGCATAAAATGCCATGAGTTATCCCCCGGCGGCGCAAGTATTTGCGCAGGTTGCGGGCCAGCGGGCAGACTGTGGTCTTGAACAGGTCGCCGGTATGAATCGTTGTGATGTCGGTCTTTAGGGCTGCCCCCATGGAGGAGATGACCCTGAGCCCTTTGTTGTATATAGCTTCAAGCAAGGAGGCTTTCGGCCCCAGGGAATCTATGGCATCTATGACAATATCGGGTTTCTCGTCCAGAATCTGATCCCTGTTGGTGTAGTCGGCAAAGAGCTTAAGCGCTTTTACCTCGGCTTTTGGGTTTATGTCCATGATACGGGCCTTGACCGCCTCCACCTTGGGGATTCCTATGGTGGACTCGGCTGCACACACATGCCGGTTTATGTTGGTCTTTACAATATTGTCAAAATCCACCAGGGTAAAGTGCCCCACACCGCTGCGGGCCAGCATCTCGGCAGCCCAGGCCCCGACAGCACCCAGTCCGAATATGGTGATATGCGCTTTCTGAAGCTTCTGGAAGGAGTCTTCGCCCAGCACCTGGATAATTCTGGAAAACCGTTCCATAAACTTATTTTAATCATTCCTAAAGTTATTATCAATATAAAAAATATATATAAATAAGGGGATAAAAAAGGTTGACTTACCAACAAAAATCGGGGAAAATATAAGAACATATATCTAATGGAGGAAAAATATGAAAAAAGCTTTACTTGTTCTTCTTGTTGTCCTCGTATGTGCATCTGTTGCATTTGCAGGCGGTAATAAAGAGAAGGCAGCTGAGGGAAACAAAGTTCTTAGAATGTTGACATGGACAGGATATGCTCCACAGTCTCAGATCGACGAGTTCGAGAGACTGTATGGTATCAAGGTTGAAGCTACACCATCCAGCAATGAGGAGATGATCTCCAAACTGATCGCTACCGGCGGAAGCGGATTCGACCTGGCACAGCCATCCCAGGACAGAATTGTATCTGTTGTTAAGTCAAACGGCATCTATCAGCCGATCGACTATTCAAAGATCAACGAGGATCAGCTTGATCCAGCTCTTGTTGCTTCCACAAAGAAGTTCACAGAGTACGAAGGCAAGATCTACGCTGTTCCACACGTATTCGGAACATCCGGACTTGTTGTAAACAAGAAATATGTTAAGAAGAATCCAAAAGACCTGGACTATACAGACCTTCTGGACCCAGCATATGCAGGACACGTTTCCTACAGATGCAAGAGACCTATCCTCTGCGCTATGGGATTCGCAATGGGCTATGACGTATGGGATCTCTACAACAAGCCAGCAGAATACCAGAAGATGCTTGATGCAGTTGGAGCAAAACTGATCGAAGGCAAGAAAGTTCTTAAATATTACTGGGAAAACGGAGATCAGCTGCTGCAGGGTATGCAGTCTGGCGAGATCTGGATTGCAAAAGGCTGGGAGCAGGGAGCATGGAAGCTCTACAAAGAGAACCCAGACATCGACTACGTAGCACCAAAGAGCGGCTCAATGGCATTCATCGATACATTTGCTATTCCTGCAAAGTCAGAGAATGTTGACGGCGCTTACAAGTGGATCAACTTCGTTCTTGAGCCAAAGAACGCTGCAGAGTTCACAAACGCTGAGGGTTATGGTACAGCATCAAAGGACGCAGTTAAGTACTATGAGCCAGAAGCAAAGGCAAACTTCGAGAGATGTTTCACACCAGAAGTTATGGCTAACATGAACTGGTATCCAACCGTTCCAGACGGCCTTGAGTCAATGGAAGGAAAGACTCTCGACAAGATGAGAGCTGCAAAATAAGTTTTCATTCTTAGGCAAAGCTGGCCCTGTGCCGGCTTTGCTTTTTTTATCTTTAAAATAGTGCAGGTATAATATGGAAATTGCTCTTTCGGTAAAAAATGTAGTAAAGAAATATGGAGATTTTACTGCAGTGAATGATGTGTCCTTCGATGTAGAGGATGGAAAATTCTTCTCTATTCTTGGACCTTCTGGATGTGGAAAAACAACGTTGCTCAGAATGATCGCAGGCTTCTTCGAGCCTACCGCAGGTTCCATCGAGATCCGCGGAAAGAATATGGCAAACGTGCCGCCTAACAAACGGCCTGTAAACCTTGTTTTTCAGCATCTTGCACTTTTCCCTATGATGGATGTCAAGGAGAATATAGCCTTTGGACTCCGCCGCCGCGGCGAGAAGACACCCGAGGTTATGAAAAAAGTGCATAACATTCTGGAGAGAGTAGGTCTTCCTGAATATGCCGACAAGCGCATCGACCAGCTTTCAGGCGGTCAGAAGCAGCGTGTGGCAATTGCCCGCTGTCTGGTTCTGGAGCCTGCTGTACTGCTTCTGGACGAGCCTCTGGGAGCTCTGGACCTCAAGCTCCGTGAGCACATGAAGGTTGAGCTTAAGAAGCTGCAGGCCGAGATCGGCACAACATTCGTATACATTACCCATGACCAGTCTGAGGCTATGGTTATGAGCGACCATGTGGCTGTAATGAACAACGGTCATTTCGAGCAGATCGACAGCCCAAGCAACCTGTACAACAACCCAGCATCTTCCTTTGTTGCTATGTTCGTAGGCAACAACAACAAAGTTACCGGCGTCCTGGCCAAGGACGAGAGCGGAAAGTTCTATGTTCAGGACAAGAACCAGCTTAAGTATGCCATAAGCACCATCAAGGACTGCAGAGAGGGCGATATTGTAGGAATGTATACCCGTCCTGAGGCTATCATAATCAACCCGGCCGAGGACAAGACATTCTTCAACCGCACCGGAGTTCATGTGAAGGCTGTGCTGTTCGACGGCGGAAACTCAAGGCTTCTGGTAGTGACCCCTACCGGACAGGAAGTTCTTGTTGCCCTGCCTCAGAACCATCAGTTCGACTATATCAAGAAGGGCGATGACATCATGATCGGATGGGATCCGGCTTCTTCTGTATGTTTCAAGGAAACAGGAGCGAAGATGTATGATGACGAAATCTAAAAGGCTCAGCTGGGGCTTCTTTGTATTCTTTATCCCAGTATTCCTGTGGCTGATGCTTCTTATAGTGCTGCCGCATATAGAGCTTCTGCGGATGTCATTCGCAAGACCGGCCTATCTTAAGCAGCCTGGATTCACTTTGTCCAATTATATCGAGTTCTTCAAGGAGCCTATATATTGGAACACATTCTTCCGCACAGCCATGTATTCAATCACAGTTACAATGATAGTGCTGATCATAGGTCTTCCGGTAGCTTTCTATATCACCAAGGTGGCAAGCTTCAAGACCCGTGGCTTCCTGACTATCCTTATCCTTATTCCGTTCTGGGTAAGCGAGCTTATCAGAGTATACGGCTGGACAATCATCCTCAGGGAGAGCGGTATCATAAACCACTTTATGACCAAATATGGCATTTGGAAACAGCCTATAGAGATGCTGTATAACGATGCGGCCATGATTATGGGTCTGGTATATACATCGATTCTCTTTATGGTTGTGCCGATTATCGGCGTTATGGACAGCCTGGACAACTCTCTTATCGAGGCAGCTTACGACCTGGGTGCCAAGAAGAATGTAATCTGGCGCCAGATCATCATCCCACACTGCATGCCTGGTATTATCTCCGGCTGTATCATCGTGTTCATGATGGTTCTGGGAAGCTATCTGACTCCTAACCTGATGGGAGGAAAGAACTCCATGTGGTTCACCGAGCAGATCTACAACCAGTTTATCCTTTACCGCAACTGGAACATGGGTTCTGCCTTCGGCTTCCTGCTGCTCTTTATGTCCTCAATCATAATCTGGGTAGCACTCAAGCTCTCCGGACAGAGCCTTAAGGAGGTGGTAAAATGATACGCTCACTGCCTAATTCCAAGTTCTATACCATCACCTTCAATACATTTATCGTGCTTTACTTTGTGTTCCTGTTCGCACCGCTTCTGATAACCTGTATCCTGGCTTTCAACGACTCCATGATCCCGACTCTTCCATGGAAAGGTTTCACACTGGACTGGTTCTTCGGTACAGGCAAGAAGACAGGTTTCTTCCATGATCCTCTGAACCTGCGGGCTTTCGGTGTATCGTTCCGTCTTGCTATTGCAGTTTCCCTTATGTCAACAGCTATGGGAACCTGTGCGGCATTCCTCTTCGAGCAGGAGAACTTCCCGCTCAAGAACCTTATGTACCTTCTTATGATTGCACCTATCGTTATTCCCGGTGTAATCCTGGGTATCTCAATCCTGTCATTCACCACCTCGGTTGCCGATTTCTTCAAGAACAACTTCGGAATCCGGCTGGACTTTATCCGTCCAAGCTTCTGGCTGGTGGCTTTCGGACAGTTCTCCTTCATATCCACCTATGTGGCTATGGTAGTATCTGCCCGGCTCAAGAAGTTTGACAGAACATTGGAGGATGCGGCTTACAACCTGGGAGCAAACCGGTTCCAGGTGATCTGGTACATAACACTTAAGTATCTGCGGCCTTCCATTATCGGAGGACTTGCACTTTCTTTCCTGCTGTCGTTCGAGAACTTCAACACCACACTGTTCCTGGTAGGGGCAGAGTTCCCACTGCCAATAGCACTGTTCAACCGTGTGCGGGATGGATCAACACCAGTAATCAACGCTATATCGTTCCTGCTGATCTTTGCCACATCTGTCTGCGCAATGGTTAACCTGATTCTCTCGAGGAAGAAGAAAGAAGACTGAGAAGGAAGCAAAAACCGATGAGCTCAACACTTGAAACATACTTTGCTGATGTGGACAAGGCAATAGTCCGCATGAGGAGCTATCCATCAAAAGAGATAGTTCTTCTCCATCATAACGACACCGACGGTCTTACATCCGGCTCTGTGCTGTACAAGGCATTCCTGGACGAAGGCTACAAGGTGCAGCGGTTCTCTCTGGAAAAGCCTTATCCAAAGGTGCTGGAGAAGCTGTTTGCCGAAAACTCTGGCAAGCTGATTGTGTTTGCCGACTTTGCCGGAAAGATTGCACCCCTTATCTGCAAGTTCAACGGCGACCGGAACCTGGTTATCCTTCTGGACCACCACAAGGCAGAGAAATCAGTCTCCGATTCTGTCATCAACCTGGATCCAGACCTCTACGGCCTCAAGGGAGATAAGGATATATCGGCATCAGTTACCTGCTGGTACTTCGCATGCCGCCTGAATCCAGCCAACAGGAAGATGGCCCACATTGCCGCTCTGGGCGGTATAGCCGATTTCTTCTATATCGACTGGCAGGTTCACGGCGAGAACTGGAAGTGTGTGGAAGAGGCTGTAAAGCAGGGAACCATGCGTATCGAGAAAAAGGATGGCAAGGATGTCTTCTACATAACTCTGCCGGACCGTGAATACGAGATTATCGAGCTCTACACCCTTATGGATATTATCGGCGGCGTAGGCTTCTACGGCGGCGGCCCTGAGCTTGGAATAAAGATGCTGCTCCATGGGACAGACGAGACAGATAAGAAGACTATCGAGAAGTTCTGCAGCATGAAAGAGGAGAAGTTCAACCAGGAGTTTGAGCGGATCAAGAAAGGGGAGTTCCACGAGACCGAGCATATTGTCTGGTTTGATGTGAAAGACCGGTTCAAGCCGATGGGTGTAAAGATGATAGGCCTTTTCTGCGAGGCTCTTACCGACAGCGGACTGGTTCCGGTAAACAAGTACCTTGCAGGATATCAGCAGATTCCGGACGAGGTTCCTGGTTTCGGCGTGGTGGATATGGGAGAGACCAAGGTCTCCATGCGAACCTCTATCCCTGTGACCGAGCGGGTGCTCAAGGAGGAGATTCCCGGCCTTAACGCTTTCCTGCCCGAGGCGACATTGAATCTGGGTGGATTTGCCGATGCATGCCATAGGGTGGCAGCAGCAACCACAATTAAAATTGGAATGGAATCACAGCTTATGGATGAATGCGAGAACGTTCTGAAAAAGCTTATGGATAAATAAAACGTTAGTAAACGGAGGATAAAAATGGGTATTGGATATGCATTTGGAAAAAACATTCTGATCGGTGACCAGTTTGTACTTAACGGCGTACCAGCAATTGTATCAGCTCTTCCTTTCAGGACAGAGACAAAAGTAGAGCGTCTGCCAGCCGGATCAGACCTTATTATTGAGGACCACAGAACTGAGGTTCCCGGATATATTCAGAAAAAAGCGGCAAAATGCCGTCTTTCCTATGAAAGAATGATTGAGAAGATGGGTCTTGATATCAAGAAGAACCCTATGAAGATCACAGTAGGCGGCGACCTTCTGGCAGGAAGCGGTGTAGGTGCAAGCGCAGCTATCAGCGTATCTTTCGGCCGTGCATGCAACGACGAGTTCAAGCTGGGTCTGGACCTGGTGGAGCAGAACTGGGTTGGTTTCCAGGGCGAGTTCCCATACCATGGCGAGCCAAGCGGTGTTGACAACACAGCATCTTCCTTCGGCGGAATCATGATGTATCAGATCAGGGACGGCAAGAAGATGTACGAGCGGATCAAGCCACCGAAGCCACTCTATGTAGTACTGGCAAACAGCGGCGTGACCTACGATACAGCACTTATGGATGCAGAGATCGAAGCTCTTATCAAGAAAGATGCAGGTTTCTTCTACAAGAGACTGAACAAGACTGCAGAGCAGGTATATGCACTCAAGGCAGCTCTTACAGCAGGCGACTACGACGCAGTAGGCGAGATCATGACAGCAAACCATCAGCTTCTTATCGAGCTTAACATGAGCCATCCACGGCTTATCGAGCTCTGCGAGCGCTCCATCAAGATGGGTGCTTACGGTGCAAAGCTCACAGGCGGTGGAAGAGGCGGTTACATGGTTGCTCTGGTCAAGGACCTGGATATGCAGGCTAAGATCGCAGGAACATTCGAGAAGGAAGGAGTTCCAGTGATCACCGCAGAACTTGGTCTTAACCCAGTTGACGATGTGGACTTTAGAATATTAAAATAAAAACATGAAAGTTTTATTATCAGGCTACGGCCAGATGGGAAAGGAAATCGAAAAGATTCTCCTTTCCCGGGGTCATATTGTGTCTGCCGTTGTAGACCCGATGGTAGAGACTGCTCACAAGGAGATATCAGCTGCTGTACTGGCTGATGCAGATGTAGTAATCGACTTCTCATCACCAGCAGCTGTGCTTAAAAACTGCACCGCTTATGCGCAGGGTTCCACACCTGTTGTGCTTGGTACCACTGGCTGGGGCGACAAGTATGATCAGATCAAGGCTATGATCGAGAAAGCAGGCATCGGCTTTGTATGGGGATCCAACTTCTCCATCGGAGCACACATGCTGTTCAAGCTGGCAAGCTATGCCGCATCTTTGGCAAACGCTGTTCCCGACTACGACATCATGGTTCACGAGCTGCATCATAAGCTTAAGAAGGATTCCCCATCCGGCACAGCAATCACACTGGCAGAGAAGATTCTGGCCAACTGTGACAGAAAGACCAAGATTGTGACCCAGTGCCTCGACCGGCGTATTGAACCGGACGAGCTCCACGTGTCATCCACAAGAGGGGGAAGCATTCCAGGAATCCACACTATGTATATGGATTCACCTGCCGACACCATCGAAATTACCCATAATGCACGGAGCCGCGGAGGTTTTGCATTGGGTGCAGTTATGGCAGCAGAGTGGATCAAGGGCAAAAAAGGCTTCTACAGTGTAGAGGATTTTATAAAAGAGATTTTACCGTAATAGGAGAAAATAATGAAGTTTGAAGGAATTTATACCGCCCTTATCACACCATTCAATAAGGACGAATCAATCGACTGGGGCGCACTCAAGGCCCTTGTAGATTTCCAGGTGGAGTCTGGCGTTGCCGGAATCGCACCTATGGGCACAACAGGCGAAAGCCCGACAATCATCCACGAGGATCACCTTAAGATCATCGAGTTTGTTGCAAGACAGGCTGCAGGCCGCTGCCAGATTATCGCAGGCGCAGGCTCCAACAGCACAGCCGAGGCACTGCACATGACCAAGGTTGCCGCAAGCTTTGGCGTAGATGCGACACTGCAGGTTGCACCATACTACAACAAGCCTAGTATGGAAGGTTTCTACCGCCACTTCATGACAATCGCAGATGCAGTTGACATTCCGATGGTTGTATACAACATCCCTGGACGGACAGGAAAGAACATTGACAACGCAACAATGCTCCGTCTTGCAAAGCATCCTAATATCCAGGCTGTAAAGGAAGCAAGCGGCGATGTGAACCAGATGATGAACCTTATCGCTGCAAAGCCAGACACATTCACAGTTCTCTCCGGCGACGACAACCTGGGATTCCTTCTTATCGCAATGGGCGGTAAGGGAATTGTATCTGTAGCATCCAACCTTATTCCAAAGGAGATGAATGCACTGTGCAACGCAACACTGGCTGGCAAGCTGGAAGAGGCTAAGGCGCTCCACTACAAGCTGCTCCCATTCTTCAGAGCAGAGTTTGCCGACACAAACCCAGTTCCAATCAAATATGCAATGGCTAAGGCCGGCATGATCCAGGAAGCTTACCGGCTCCCTCTCTGCTCCACATCCGATGCAGTTAAAGCTCAGATGGATGCAGCAATGGCCAAGCTGGGACTGTAATATTATTAATAATTTTTTATCTGACCGCCCTGATTATTGCAGGGCGGTTTTTTTTGGTGTAAAATAGTGCCATGTTCTTCAAGCGGAAAATCGGTTTGGTTCTGGCAGGTGGCGGTGGCAAGGGGAGTTACCAGCTTGGCGTCTGGAAGTATCTGACAGAGATAGGCCTTACAAAGAAAATATCAGTTATCTCAGGCTCTTCGGTAGGAGCTCTTAATGCTATCCTGCTGAGTCTGTGCGACTTTGATACCGCTGTAAACATATGGACAACTCAGCTTGAGGACAATATCCTCGATTTCAAATCGACAAGTAAACGGGCTGGCGCCATCTTCAGCCGTGAAGGTCTTTATAAGATCATGAACCAACTCGATTTCAGCCAGCTCCCCTCTCTTAAGAAAAAACTCTATGCCACATGTCTCAATACCGATACTAAAAAGGCTGAGAGCTTCTGTCTGAACAATTATGACGAAGAGACTGTAAAGCAGCTTCTGTGTGCCACCAGCGCAATTCCTCTTGTGTTCCAGGGGGAGAAGATCTTCGGCAACAATTATATTGACGGAGGCTGGGGCGATGAGGTTCCTATAAAGCCGCTTCTGGATGAGGGCTGCACCGATGCGATTGTGGTGAATCTCAAGCGGAGCTATCATGTGGATTATTCCGGACTTGGAATCAACACAGTAGTTATCCATCCTACAGTCAATCTGGGAGACAACTGGTTCGGTATTCTTGACTTCTCTGCCGCAGGTGCACAGCGGCGTATGAAAAAAGGGTATGATGACTGCAGAAGGCGTTTCGCACCTCTCCTAAGGACTTTGCGTGGATACATGAGCTTCAGCTTGAGCGGTCTCCGGGCAAAGAAGATAAACGTCATGGCAGATGAGGTAATCCTTCAGAAGACACTGGAGGTGATATCAGAGCATCCCGAGCATCTTAAGGAGATCCAGGGATATTTCAACATCGATCTGCCTACTGCCGGCGGCGAGGTGTTCTGGCATGAACTGGCTGAATACCATGGCTGGCGTTTCCAGGAGAATAATATAACCAGACATATAAGGCTTATCGACCCAACAAACTTCCGCAGGGCCTGGGGTAGAAGACGGCAGCTGGTTGACTACTGCCGCTCTTTCTTGATCAGTCAGTTGGCGCTGTAGCTTTTCGGAGTTATATTTAAAGTATGAAAAGTATTACTGAGAAAGTTCCGCTTCCCGGCGATGTGATAGTTGCAGACCGGGGTTTATACAAACACTATGGAATATACATCGGCAACGGCCGGGTCATCCACTATTCGGCTGGCATCGGGATAGAGCTTGATGCAGACCGGGCTAAGATAATCGAGACTTCTCTTGCAGAGTTCTTGGATGGTTCAGGGCTCTATGTGGAGGAGACGGATGAGCCGGGCGCCTTCCCGCCGGACCGTGTGGTGGAGAGGGCCAAGTCCATGGTTGGCCGCCTCCATGGCGAGTACAACATTGCATTCAACAACTGCGAGCACTTTACCCACTGGTGCAAATACGGCACCAAGGAGTCGAGCCAGGTCAACACGGTCCTGAAGGCAGTGGTGGGCGTGGCCGCCATTGCCTTGGGTCTTGCCGCAGGGGGCAAGATCCTGGGCGGGAAGGGCAGCCGAGGCCTTCTTTAAGCCTTCTTCCCGAGTCCTATGACAAAAGTCTCGAAAGAATTGCTCCTGGAAGCCTGCGGCTTCAATATCTTCACTGCATTGAAGTGCTTCTTCATATCCTCAAGAATCTCTTTCTCCTTGCCCCCCTGGAACATCTTGAACACAAAGTTGCCGCCTGGAGTCAGCACCTGGAGTGCAGTGTTATAAATCGATTCTATAAGCTGGATCGAGCGCTCGGTATCCACTATCTTGTTTCCTGTGGTGGAGGGAGCTGCGTCGCTCACCACTGCATTATAAGGCCCTTTCTCAGCCAGAAGCTGTATGTTGGCCTGGTCAAAGGCATCGCCCTGGACAAAGAAGAAGTTGGGGTTCTTTATAGTTATGCTCAGCGGCTTCAAATCGATGGCAGAAAGATATCCGGACTCGCCCAGCATCTTCATTATGTACATGGTCCAGCTGCCGGGGGCGGCCCCTACATCAAGCACCTTGAAATCTTTTTTTATAACGCCGAACTTCTGCTGGATTTCCTGCAGTTTATAGACAGAACGGGCAGGGTAGCCCTCCTTCTGTGCCTTTTTGGTATAAAAATCGTCGTCCCAGGTTCCTTTTTTCACTTGAACTAAATCCCCATTACCCTTACATTATATATGATGAGATTAGCAAAAATCGAGGAATATTTACAGACCATTCTCCCAGAAAAAGTTAATAAATGCTGGAAAGAGTCTGTCATGGGCCCTGCCGTGGTCAAGGATGAGTTTCTAAACCAGATAAATGCTCCGGCTAGGGATCTTCTGAGCCGTGGTGGCAAGCGGTGGCGTCCTCTTCTTATGATGCTCCTTTACCAGCTGTATCGGGCTGATGATGATATCCTTGCTTTTTCCCCGCTGGTGGAGCTGCCTCACAACGGCACTCTGATAGTGGACGATATCGAGGATTCCTCCGATTTCCGCCGTGGCAAACCGGCAGTACACCTGCTCTATGGCACCGATCTCTCAATCACCACAGGCAATTTCCTTTTCTTCCTGCCGCATGTGTGCATAGACTCAAGCCCATTCCCGGACGATATTAAGCTTGCAGCCTACCGATACTATAACGACAGCATGACAAAGCTCCATGTGGGGCAGGGGCTTGATATCCTGTGGCACCGGAACAAGGACTACATCCCGTCAACAGATGAATATATGACTATGTGCAGCTTCAAGACAGGCGGACTTTCTCAGCTTTCAGGACGGCTTGGAGTGCGTGCC